>NZ_JAEILC010000017.1:81573-91586 GCF_016307435.1 Pseudomonas sp. S4_EA_1b
GGCAACCGTTTCCGCCTGACCCACCGCAGTGTCTGGATACAGGGCCGCTTCGCCGCAACAAGTGTGTGGCGGGTTCAGTTCGGATTTCTTTGGCACCACGTTTTTTCGAATGCTTGTTAACCAAGCAAGCGCTTGGTAATTTCTCTCCACCGTTGCGTGGAGTTTGCCGATGTCTGCCTATCAGGATTACTTCGACCCCCATCACCAGCTGATCCGCGACAGCGTGCGACGCTTTGTCGAGCGCGAGATGCTGCCGGGCATCGAGCAATGGGAGGAGGCTCAAAGTTTCCCCCGCGAACTCTACGACAAGGCCGGTGCGGCGGGGATCCTTGGCATCGGGTATCCAGAATCATTGGGTGGCAGTCACGAAGGCGATTTGTTCGCCAAGGTTGCGGCCAGCGAAGAGTTGATGCGCTGCGGCTCCGGCGGCGTTGTCGCGGGGCTCGGTTCGCTGGATATCGGCTTGCCGCCGGTCGTCAAATGGGCACGGCCCGAAGTGCGCGAGCGAGTGGTGCCGCAGGTGTTGGCAGGGGCGAAGGTCATTGCTCTGGCGGTTACCGAGCCGGGTGGCGGTTCCGATGTGGCCAACCTGCACACCCGCGCCGTGCGCGACGGCGACTGTTACCGCGTCAGCGGCAGCAAAACCTTTATTACCAGCGGCGTGCGCGCCGACTTCTACACCGTGGCGGTGCGCACCGGTGGGCCGGGATTTGCCGGTATCAGCCTGCTGTTGATCGAAAAGAACACCCCTGGTTTTACCGTCGGTCCACCACTGAAGAAGATGGGCTGGTGGGCGTCGGACACGGCTGAGTTGTTCTTCGATGACTGCCCAGTGCCCGTCGGCAATCTGATCGGCGCCGAGAACATGGGGTTCGCCTGCATCATGGGCAACTTCCAGAGCGAACGCCTGGCCCTGGCATTGATGGCCAATATGACCGCGCAGATGGCCCTTGAGCAGAGCCTGCAATGGGCCGCTCAGCGTGAAGCGTTCGGCAAACCCATCGGTAAATTCCAGGTGCTCAAGCATCGCTTGGCGGAAATGGCCACGGCCGTGGAAGTCTCGCGGGAGTTCACCTACCGCCAGGCAGCGAAGATGGCGGCGGGCAAAAGTGTGATCAAGGAAATTTCCATGGCCAAGAACCTGGCCACCGACACCGCCGACCGCGTCACCTACGACGCCGTGCAGATTCTTGGCGGCCAGGGCTATATGCGCGGCAATCTGGTGGAGCGGCTGTATCGCGACAACCGCATCCTGTCCATCGGCGGGGGGACTCGGGAGGTAATGAACGAAATCATCAGCAAGCAGATGGGCTTGTGATGGTCAGTGCCATTAGCGTTCAGTCAATGAAAACTGCGTCAGGCAAAACGTCGGGATGCCCATGTCTTCCAAGCGCTGCGAGCCACCCAGCTCCGGCAGGTCGATGATTGCGGCGGCTTCGAACACCTTCGCACCCATGCGCCGTACCAGGTTCGCAGCGGCTATCAGCGTACCGCCAGTGGCGATCAGGTCATCGAATATCAGCACCGAGTCGCCTTCGCACAAGCTGTCGGCGTGCACTTCCAGGAAGGCTTCGCCGTATTCTGTCTGGTAACCCTCGGCCAGCACATCGGCCGGCAGTTTGCCTTGCTTGCGAAACAGGATCAGCGGCTTGTTCAACTGATAAGCAATGATCGAACCGATCAGAAAACCACGAGCATCCATCGCGCCAATGTGGGTGAACTCGGCTTCGACGTAGCGCTGGGCAAAGCTGTCCGCCACCAGGCGCAGGGCCTTGGGCGATTGGAACAGCGGGGTGATGTCACGGAAGATCACCCCAGGCTTGGGGAAGTCGATGACAGGGCGGATCAGGGATTTGATGTCGAACGAGTCGAAGGTCATCGTCGAGGAGTCCTGGGTGCGGAAAACGGACTCGAAGTATACCTGCGACCTTGCCGATTGGCGCGGCCGCAGGTGTCTGCATCAACCTTCTATGGAGCCACCGGCCAGCGCGCACAGCTGGATCGGGTCGAGGATATGCACTTCCTTGCCTTCGGCGGCGAGCAGTTCGTTCTGCTGGAAACGGGTGAACACGCGGGACACGGTTTCCACCGCCAGCCCCAGGTAGTTGCCGATTTCGTTGCGCGACATGCTCAAGCGGAACTGGTTGGCCGAGAACCCACGGGCGCGGAAACGGGCAGAGAGGTTAACCAGGAAGGTGGCGATGCGCTCGTCGGCGGTTTTCTTCGACAGCAGCAGCATCATTTGTTGATCGTCGCGGATCTCGCGGCTCATCACACGCATCAATTGGCGGCGCAGTTGCGGCAATTGCAGCGCCAGCTCATCCAGGCGTTCGAAGGGGATCTCGCACACCGAGGTCGTCTCCAGCGCCTGGGCCGATACCGGGTGAATCTCGGTGTCCATGCCCGATAACCCCACCAGCTCACTCGGCAGATGGAAACCGGTGATTTGTTCCTCGCCGCCGTCGCTCAGGCTGAATGTCTTCAACGCGCCGGAGCGTACTGCATAGACGGAATCGAACTTGTCGCCCTGGCGAAACAGAAACTCGCCTTTCTTCAGCGGGCGACCGCGTTTAACGATGTCGTCCAGCGCATCCATGTCTTCCAGATTCAGCGAAAGTGGCAGGCAGAGGGGGGCCAGGCTGCAATCCTTGCAATGGGCCTGGTTATGAGCGCGCAGCTTGACTGGCTCGGACATTACTAAAATCCTTGTGGGGAATCACACATAATGCGTAAGGGTAACGCACTGTGGGCAGTCAGGCCAGCCTGTACAAAAAAGCACCAATAGTATAGAGGTTAACGCAAGCCCGGCCCTCACCGCGCCGGGGCTTGCCCTTCAGATCACCCGCGAAAACCGCTGCCGGTTCTGGTGCTCCAAGTACGCATCGAACACCATGCACACCGAACGCACCAGCAGTCGGCCGGCCGGCAGCACGCGAATGCCGTGTTCGTCGAGGGCGATCAGACCATCCGTGGCCATCGCCTCCAGTTGCGGCCAGAGATCGGCGAAATACCCGCGAAAATCAATATTGAAAGCCTGCTCTACAGGTTCGAAAGCCAGGCTGAAATTGCAGATCAGTTGCTGAATCACTTCACGCCGCAAACGATCGTCCGTGGTGCAGACCAGGCCACGGCTGGTGGCCAGTTGCGCGCCAGCCAAGGTGTTCTGGTAGGTATTCAGGTCACTGCTGTTCTGACAATACAGATCGCCGATCTGGCTGATGGCCGACACGCCAAGCCCGATCAGATCGCAATGACCATGGGTGGTGTAACCCTGGAAGTTGCGTTGCAGCCGGCCCTCTTCCTGGGCGATGGCCAGCTCGTCGTCGGGCAGGGCGAAGTGGTCCATGCCGATGTAGCGATAGCCGGCCTGGGTCAGTTGTTCGATGGTGGTTTGCAGCATCAACAGTTTTTGCGCCGGGGAGGGCAGTTCGTCGCTGTTGATGCGGCGTTGCGGCATGAAACGTTCCGGCAGGTGCGCATAGTTGAACACCGACAGGCGGTCCGGCTGCAGCTTGATGACTTCCTCCACGGTGCGCGCGAAGTTGATCGGCGTCTGTTTAGGCAAGCCGTAGATCAGGTCGATGTTGATCGAACGAAATTGCAGGGTGCGCGCCGCGTCGATCACCGCGCGGGTTTCTTCCAGACTTTGCAGACGGTTCACTGCGCGCTGGACCTCGGGATCGAGGTCTTGCACGCCGATGCTCACGCGGTTAAAGCCCAGCTCGCGCAGCAGGCCCATGGTGGCCCAGTCGGCTTCGCGCGGGTCGATCTCGATGCCATAGTCGCCGGAGTCATCGTCTAGCAGGTTGAAGTGCTGGCGCAGGCAGGTCATGACCTGGCGCAGTTCGTCGTGGCTGAGAAAGGTCGGAGTGCCGCCGCCGAAGTGCAGTTGCTCCACCGGCTGCTTGGGGTCCAGGTGGCAAGCCACCAGTTGGATCTCCTGCTCCAGGCGTTGCAGGTAGGCGTGGGCGCGGCCTCGGTCCTTGGTGATGACCTTGTTGCAGGCGCAGTAGTAGCAAATGTTCGCGCAGAACGGCACATGCACGTACAGCGACAGCGGCCGTGTGGCCTTGCGGCTGTCACGCAGGGCGTGGAGCAAGTCGAATGTGCCGACTTGGCTGTCGAATTGCACGGCGGTCGGGTAGGACGTGTAGCGCGGCCCTGCCAGGTCGTAGCGGTTAATCAGATCGGTGTCCCAACGAATGGCGTCGAGCATGCGGGCGTCCCCCGGATAGGCTAGTGGGCCGAGTCTAGGGGTTGGCCGTAGGGGGCGCCTTGATTTGCGTCAACGGGGAGCGGCGCTATGCCACACGGCGTTTCAATGCCCCATCAACCAGTGCTGATGCGGGCCGGGCAGGGTCCAGATACCGAAGAGCACCACCAGCACACCGCCGGCCATGCGCACGCTGCGCTTGCGCAGTAAGGCAGTGACGCGTTCCGCCGCCAGCCCGGTGGCCAGCAACACCGGCCAGGTGCCCAGGCCGAACGCCAGCATCAGCAAACCACTGTCCAGCGCATTGCCTTGGCTGGCGGCCCAGAGCAGGGTGCTGTAGACCAACCCGCACGGCAACCAGCCCCACAGCGCGCCCAGCAACAACGCGCGGGGCAGGCTGGACACCGGCAGCAAACGGTTGGCAATCGGCTGGATATGCCGCCACAGGCCACGCCCGAGGCGTTCGATACGGGTCAGACCGCTCCACCAGCCGGCCAGGTACAGGCCCATGCTGATCAGCAGCAGACCGGCCAACACCCGCAGAATCATGGCCGCCGGGCTATTGGCCACGGCCCAGCCGGCCATGCCGATCAGCAGCCCGGCGCAGGCGTAGCTGAGGATGCGCCCCAGGTTGTACGCCAGCAGCAGACGAAACCGACGGCTGCGCTGCTCTTGAGGGATGGCCAGGGTCAGCGCGCCCATCAGTCCACCGCACATGCCCAGGCAATGGCCGCCACCGAGCAGGCCGAGGATCAGCGCGGAAACCAGTAACGGCGCCAGTTCAAGCATGGGGTGGTTCTTGGGGCTTGGGCGGTTGCTCGGGGCTGTTGGCTTCTTCGACGCCGGCCAAGTGGTTGGGGTCCTGGTCATCGAACAGCACGCTGTGGGCCGGGCCGTCGAGGTCGTCGTACTGGCCGCTGTCCACGGCCCAGAAGAAGATGTAGATGGCGACGCCCACTAATAGCAGCGCCGCCGGAATCATCACGTATAAAGCTGGCATCTGCACTCCATGCCCGCGCGGCTCAAGCCGGCAGCGGGCGGGTTACTTGAGGGGCGCTGGCGGCCGGCGCGCTCGGCAGGCGAGTCAGGCGCAGGGCGTTGAGCACCACGGTCAACGAACTGAGGGACATGCCCACCGCCGCCCAAATGGGCGTGATCCAGCCGAGGGCGGCGAACGGCAGCATAAGGCCATTGTATAGCCCCGCCCACACCAGGTTTTCAATGATCACCCGTCGGGTGCGCCGCGCCAGGCTGAAGGCCTGCACCAGCGCATCCAAGCGGTTGGACAGCAGCACCGCGTCGGCGCTGGTCTTGGCCAGGTCGGTGGCCGAGCCCATGGCCACACTGATATCCGCGGCGGCGAGCACCGGCACATCGTTGACTCCATCGCCGAGCATCAACACCCTGCGGCCTTCCTGGTGCAGGCGTTGCAACACTTGCAGTTTGTCGTCGGGACGCAGGCCGCCGTGGGCCTCGTCGATGCCCAGCTCAAGCGCGACGCTGGCGACCATCGGCGAACTGTCCCCCGAGAGCAGCAGGGTGCGCCAGCCGCGTGCCTGGCAGGCTTGCAGCAAGGCCGGTGCGTCGCTGCGCAGGCGGTCGTCGAGCACGAACCAGGCGAGCGGGCCCTGGCGGTCACCCAGCAGCAGCCATTGTCCGGCTTCGTCGGGTGAGGCGGGCAAGGCGCAGCCGCTGAGTTCACACACGAACCCCGGCTGGCCGATGCGCAGCAGGCGCTCGCCCACGCGACCCTCCAGGCCGAGGCCGGGGGTGCTCAGCACTTCATCGGCAGCCAGCGGCGCACGCCCGAAAGCACGGGCAATCGGGTGCTCTGAACGGTTTTCCAGGGCGGCGGCCAGGCCCAGGCAGGCATCGCTGTCCAACGGGCCCAAGGGGCGAATCGCTCGCAGCGCCAGGCGGCCTTCGGTGAGGGTGCCGGTCTTGTCGAAAATCACCGTGTCGATTTGGTTAAGACCCTCCAGCACATGGCCGCGGGTCAGCAGCAAACCGAGTTTGTGCAGGGTGCCGGTGGCGGCGGTGAGGGCGGTGGGTGTGGCCAGCGACAAGGCGCACGGGCAGGTCGCCACCAGCATCGCCAGTACGATCCAGAACGCCCGCGACGCGTCCAACTGCCACCACCACAGGCCGATCAGCGCGGCGGCGAGCAGCGAGCCCAGCAGGAACCATTGCGCGGCACGGTCGGCGATCTGGGCCAGCCGCGGTTTCTCGGCCTGGGCCCGTTCCAGCAAGCGCACGATGGCGGACAGGCGGGTGTCGTGGCCCAGGGCGCGTACTTCAACGGTCAGCGCGCCTTCCACATTGAGGGTGCCGGCGGTGACGCTATCGCCCGCCTGGCGCGCTTGCGGCAGGTACTCGCCGGTCAGTAGTGACTCGTCGATGCTGGACTGACCGTCGAGGATCACTCCGTCCGCCGGCAGCACCGCGCCTGGGTGTACGCGCACGCGATCGCCCACGGCCAGTTCGCTGAGCAGGATGCGCTCGCTCTGGCCGTCGCTTTGCACGCGCAGGCACGAGGCCGGCAGCAGGTTGACCAGTTGCGCAGTGGCGGCGGCGGTGCGTTCGCGGGCGCGGCGTTCCAGATAGCGCCCGGCCAGCAGGAACAGCGCGAACATGCCCACTGCATCGAAATACAGCTCGCCCACGCCACTGATGGCGGTCCAGATGCCCGCCAGGTAGGCGCCGCCAATCGCCAGGGACACCGACACATCCATGGTCAGATGGCGGGTGCGCAGGTCGCGCAACGCGCCTTTGAAAAACGGCGCGCAGCTGTAGAACACGATGGGGGTGGTCAGAAACATCGCTACCCAGCGCAGGATGACGTGCAGCTCTGGGCTCAGGTCGATATTGAATTCCGGCCAAGTGGCCATGGTTGCCATCATCGCCTGGAACCACAGCAACCCGGCCACGCCCAGTTGGCGCAGGGCCAGACGGTTTTCACTGGCCAATTGCTCAGCGGCGCGGTCCGCCTGATACGGGTGGGCGGCATAGCCGATATGGCGCAGTTCGCTGAGCACCTGGCTCAACGGCAGTTGCCCATCGGCCCAGCGGACCTGCAAGCGATGGTTGGACAGATTCAGCCGCGCCTCGGCCACGGCGGGCAGGCTGCGCAGGTGTTTTTCGATCAGCCAGCCACACGCCGCGCAACTGATGCCTTCCATCAGCAGGGTGGTTTCGGCCAGTTCGCCGTCATGGCGCACAAAGGGTTTTTGCACGTCGGCGCGGTCATACAGCGCCAGCTCCTCCACCAGTTGTACCGGCAGCGCTTCGGGGTTGGCCGAGGCTTCGCTGCGATGCTGGTAATAGCTTTCCAGGCCCCCGGCCACAATCGCTTCGGCCACCGCCTGGCAACCTGGGCAGCAGAGTTCACGGCGCTCGCCGAGGATCTGAGCGGTGAACCGGCTGCCGGGCGGCACGGGCAGGGCGCAGTGGTAGCAGGGAAGCGGGGTGGTCATGGCTTGGAATCTTTAGGGGCTGGTAGGGCCTCGTCGCGGGCCAGCCCGACTCTCGCAGGGAGGGGCGGGGCCGCGACGTGCGAAGCGCAGAGTGTTTACTTCTTCAGGTCTTCGGCGCCCTGCAAGGGCTCATCTCCCAGCAGTAAGTCTTTGTCGTGGCTGACTTCTTCTTCCTCGAACAGGCGCCAGGTCTTGTCGCCTTCCACACCCAAAAGCTCCACGAAACGGCGGCCTTCGACTTTATCGGTCACCTGACCCAGGTAGCGGCCCGGCTCGCTGTCGCTGCGGGTCAGGTTGATCTTGCGGTCTTTCTCCGGCTGGGTCGGTGAAATCAGGTTCAGTTGCAGGGTGTTGGGGTTGCTGTAGCCGGTGAGGTTCAGCTCGACCTCGCCGGTCAGTTCGTCCAGGTGCAGCTTGGCGCGCAACTGCAGGGTCTGGGCCAGGCGTTCACGATCCAGGGAGCGGTTGATGCCTTTGCCGGCCTCGTAGTAGTTGTCGTTGACCAGGTTGTCAGGGTTGTTCACCGCGATCGTCACCATGGACAAGGTCAAGGCCACCGAGCAGGCGAGGATACCGATGATGATCCAAGGCCAGAGGTGCTTGTACCAAGGGCTTGCGGCAGTGGCTACGGGCATTGTTCGGCTCTCTGTTTAACAACGTTGGGTTAACGGACCTGAGGGCCGATGAATCGGCTCTTGGCTTCGACGTGAATGCTCGGGTCATCGGCATCCTTGAGGATGAACGTCACCTCGTTGGTGCTCGATGGCACTTGTTCCGGCGCACTCGACAGTTCCACCGGCATGCTCACGATATCGCCGGCGGACACCTTGATCTCGCGGCGGCCCTGCAACTTGAGATCCGGCAGGCCGGCGGCATCGAGCACGTAGGTGTGGTCGCGCTGGTCCTTGTTCATGATCTTCAGGCTGTAGACGTTTTCGATGCGGCCTTCGGCGTTTTCGCGGAAGAGCACGCGGTCTTTGCTGACGTCGAAGCCCACCAGCGAACGCATGAAAAACGCGGTGACCAACAGGCTGATCATCGCCAGCAATACCAACGCATAGCCGATCAGACGTGGACGCAGCTTGTGGGTTTTCTGACCGGACAGGTTGTGTTCGGTGGTGTAGCTGATCAGGCCGCGTGGGTACTCCATCTTATCCATGATGTTGTCGCAGGCATCGATGCACGCCGCGCAGCCGATGCACTCGATCTGCAGGCCGTCACGGATGTCGATGCCGGTCGGGCATACCTGTACGCACATGGTGCAGTCGATGCAGTCGCCCAGGCCCTGGGCCTTGTAGTCGGCGCCTTTTTTACGTGGCCCGCGCAGTTCGCCACGGCGTGGGTCGTAGGAGACTATCAGGGTGTCCTTGTCGAACATTACGCTCTGGAAACGCGCATAAGGGCACATGTAGATGCACACCTGTTCGCGCAGCCAACCGGCGTTGCCATAGGTGGCAAGGGTGAAGAAACCGACCCAGAAATACGACCAGCCATCGGCCTGGCCGGTGAAGAAGTCGAAGACCAGTTCGCGGATCGGCGAGAAGTAACCGACGAAGGTCATGCCGGTGACGAAACCGATGATCAGCCACAGGCTGTGCTTGCTGAACTTGCGCAGGAATTTGTTGGCGCTCATCGGCGCTTTGTCCAGCTTGATGCGTTGGTTGCGGTCGCCTTCGGTGACCTTTTCGCACCACATGAAGATCCACGTCCACACGCTTTGCGGGCAGGTATAGCCGCACCACACGCGCCCGGCGTACACCGTGATAAAGAACAGGCCGAACGCGGCGACGATCAGGATGCCAGACAGCAGAATGAAGTCCTGAGGCCAGAAGGTTGCGCCGAAAATAAAGAACTTACGTTCCGGCAAATTCCACCACACGGCCTGGTGACCGCCCCAGTTCAGCCACACCGTGCCGAAGTAGAGCAGGAACAGCGCGGCACCGCCGAGCATGCGCAGATTGCGGAACAGGCCAGTGAAGGCACGGGTGTAGATCTTCTCGCGCGCGGCGTAGAGATCGACCGTCTGGCTTGAATGTTTGGCAGGCGGGGTAACGTCATGTACCGGTATTTGGTCGCTCATCATTGCATCCCACGGCGGTGGAGATTTGCCTCGGCCAGTACGTGCCAACCGGGGTCAAATTAAGGATGTTGCAGTAGCGTAATGATACGCCCCCGATGGTACGCCAAGGGTGCGACCTTTGGTCGCGTTGGGGGAAATCAATTGATGGTGTACGTGATCTGGATCAATTGACTTGGGAAGTATGGACGGTTTTGCCGGTTCGACCTTCAAAAACGCCAGAGATCCAATGTGAGAAGGGCTGGCCCCC
>NZ_JAEILC010000017.1:91614-91861 GCF_016307435.1 Pseudomonas sp. S4_EA_1b
GGGGGGCCAGCCCCCTCTCACATGGGTTGTTTCTGTGTTGCTAAATAACGATCAGTCTCACTGCTCCTCGGCCTTTTTGTCTGCATGAGACAAGCTGTACACATACGCCGCGAGCAAGTGCACCTTGTCGTTGCCTTGCAATTGTTCCTGCGCAGGCATCTGGCCCTGACGGCCGTAGCGGATGGTCTGCTGCAACTGAGCGAAGCTCGAACCGTAGATGAACGCGCCGGGGTGGGTCAGGTCTGTC
>NZ_JAEILC010000170.1:0-11630 GCF_016307435.1 Pseudomonas sp. S4_EA_1b
CATCAATAATGGAGTTCTGTTATGAAATATGTAAAATACGTCACCTCTACGTTTGCATTCTGCGTATTGGCTGGCTGTGCCACCCCATCGTCGATTGTGCTCAACGACGGCCGCGAACTTCAAACGCTGGATGCGCCAAAATATGACGCAAAGAGTGGTTTCTATGAGTTCAAGCAATTGGATGGTAAATTTCAACGTATTAACAAAGACCAAGTACGGACGATCAAAGACCTGTAAGAAAACTCCACGATATTAGCCTTCGCTGGAATTGTCTGCGGGTGGCCCGCATTCCAGGCAGGTCCTGTTCAGTGCAATAGCCAGGGCAATGCCCTGGCTATTTGGCGTTCTCGAGATGCAAGCAAGGCTTAGCCCTTGTCGATTCTAAAGACCCCGTCCCTTGCTACTGCGATTACGCCACAACCGATAGGCTCTGATGCCCGAACGCACTGAACCAAATAACCTTTCGCCCTCCATCTCCCGCGCAAGTCCCGAACGTATCAGCATGCGCAGAAAACGCCCACGTGCACGGGCGATGCCGAAGTAGATGCCGCGCGCTTTCAGGGTATCGCACACCTCCCTCAGTGCGGCAATACCGCTGACATCTATCGAGCTGACCGCCTCAGCATCGAACAGCACCGCTCGCGGTTGTTCCTCATGCTGCACGGCCTCAAGCAAGCGCATCTTGAAGTAGTCGGCGTTGAAGAACAGGATGGCATCGTCAAAGCGATACACAACCAACCCCTGCACCGTGCGCGCATCCTTATGGTGGCGGATATCGACCTGGCCTTCGATACCCGGCACCCAGCCGAGCACCGCATCGGTGGGCTGGTAGATGCTTTGGAGCAAGCGCAGGATCGCCAGGGTCACGGCGATGATGATGCCCGGCAGTACGCCGACCCCAAGCACGCCGATGGTGGTCAGTACGCACAGCCAGAACTCAAAGCGACTGAGCTTGTAGATCTTTCGCAGTGACTGCACATCAATCAGTCCCCAGCCGGCCATCAGCAGGACCGCCCCCAAGGCGGCCTGCGGAATCCAGGCCAAGGGCGTGGTGAAGGCCAGTAGGATCAAAGCGATGACCGAAGCGGCGATGATCCCCACCAGCTGACTTTTACCGCCGACCATGTCGTTGACTGCGGTGCGCGAGTCGGCACCGCTGATGGCGAAGCCCTGAGAGACCCCGGCGGCGATGTTGGTAACGCCCAAGGCCAGGAACTCGTGGTTGGCGTTGATCGAATAACCATGGCAAGCCGCAAAGCTGCGGGCGGTGAGCATAGCGCTGCAAAAGCTCACGGTGGCGATGCCCAGGGCATCGCGTAGTAGACTTTTCATTTCTTCAAGATTGGTTTTTGGCCAAGCCAATTGCGGCATGCCCGCCGGCACCGGACCCAGAATTGCCACGCCAAAACGGTCGAGGCTAAACAGGCCGACGACCAAGGTTGCGACGGCCACCGTCACTAGCGCCGCCGGTAGGTGCGGGTAGCGACGTGGCAGCCAGATCAGCAAGGCCAGGCCTGCGACGCCGATCCCCAGCGTTGGCCAGTGAATGTCCCCCAAGCGCTGTAGCAGATTGATCAGGCTGAAGATGAAACCGTTGCCCTCGATCTGAAATCCCAGCACTTTGCCCAGTTGCCCTGCCAACAGGCTCAGACCGATACCGTTGAGGTAACCGATCAGGATCGGCCGCGAGAAAAAGCTAGCGATGAACCCCGCCCGTGCCAGGCCAGCACCGATCAGCATTAAGCCAACCAGAATCGTGACGATCACCGACAGTTGCGCCAGACGCGCCGGGTCGCCCATCGCCAGCGGCGCAATCGCCCCAGCGACCATGGCACAGGTAGCGGCATCCGGGCCGACCATCAACTGTCGCGAACTGCCGATCAGGGCGTAAACCATCATCGGCAAAATACATGCGTACAAACCGTACTGTGGCGGGAGGCCGACAATTTGCGCATAGGCGATGGCAATGGGTATCTGGATTGCCGCCACCGACAAGCCGGCCTGCAGATCATGTCGAAACCATTCGCGGCGATACTGCAACAGGTTGGCCAAGCCGGGCAACCAGCGAGAGAGAAACATGCATGGGGCCTTTCGAGTGGTGAGTGGTGGGCTATTGAAGCGCGCAAATATGACTGCTCATTTAGAGTATTAAATCATAAGCATCGCTTTTAGGTCTGCTTCAAGCGACGAAGGTCGCTTCACGAAACAAATCAAAGAAAAACTACTTCTTCGATTGCACGCCATCTAATATCGGCCTGTCAACTCCGCAAGTTGTTATCATTCAATTAATTGATTTTTTGTCCTGCTCAGTTGTCACCCAGGTTTTCACCATTGGCATCTCGGTTATCGAGCGTTTATTTGGTGCCGTTACGCTTTTCGAGGTTGGATTCCACGTCTAACAATAAATCAGACATCTAGGGTGGGTATGGACCAAAACTACATTTCAATTCCTGCGGCGGATGGTTGCCCAAGTCTTCTGACACCTTGGGGCAACGAGTTTGCCTCGATGATCGAACGTGGCGTGCAATGTGCTCAGGCTTGGCTTGATACGCCCGGCGAGATTCCCCTATGGTGGGAACTGGCGCAAACACGTACGACCTTTCCTGTTGGCGACTGTCAAGATGCTTTTGAAACCGGATTCTTGTTGAGAATCCAGCAGCGGCTAAGCAGTGTGTCACCCTGCCCAAATCAAAGCTGAGAAAAACGACGTTTAAGACGGGTTCATACACATGGCTTGGACGGCTCCCGGAGTTCAGCAAGCGTTTCGGCTGCTGAAGCCCAACGCCAGCGCTCTCGCAGAGTTGGTATGGGGTAATCGCCACCAGCGTCTAGTTAACCGCGTCTTTCAGCGACTTACCGGCTTTGAAGCTAGGAATTTTCGAAGCAGCGATCTTGATGGTGGCCCCGTTCGAGGGTTACGGCCGTCGCGCGCTGCACGCGCTTTCACCGCAAAGGTACCAAAACTAACCAAGGTGACGTTCTCACCGCTTTTCAATGCAGTGGATATGATGGTTGTAAGGGCTTCCAGTGCGCGTCCGGCAGTGGATTTCGGGAGGTCGGCAGAGCTCGTTATGGCCTCGACGAGATCGTTTCTATTCATGTACGACTCCTTCTGCTGGCTGAATGGTGACGAGTAATCTACTCAGATAGTTCGGGCATATCCAGCACAACACCGCTCTCCAACTCTGTGCAGATGTAATGCTGTTTAGGCTTAAAAAATCGATACTTACGTCCCGATTCCACGGGCCTGGTCAATGTGCTCAGCTACCAGGTGAGCCGCTTCCAACTCTGAACAGCTGTTCTCCTGCATCAGTGTCCAGCGTTCGGCTTTTTCCTCGGGTTCCGTCATGGCCAGGGCGAGATAGAGGCTAGGTGGCACGACCCGAAACAGCGTTTCGAGCTTCTTCGATAGCACGACCCCCTCAGTGTATTTTCCCGTCTCCTTACTGGCGGAGAGCAGTAAGGCTTTCTGCGCCGGCGTGAGTTTCTTGAACCGTGCGATCTCTTCGATTTCCGCGGGCGGCATGTTCAAACAGATCCACCACTCGATCATGTTGAGCATGGTTTGCGCAGCCGTGGGAAAGTCGGCAAGGTTTTGCGTCGCCAACCAGAACCAGGTACCGAGCTTGCGCCACATCTTCGTGCCCTTGACCACGAATGGCGCCAGCAGCGGGTTTTTGGTGATGATATGGCCCTCGTCGGTGACCATGATGATTGGCCTCCCCTGGTACTGGTCGCGCTCGGCGAGGTTGTTCACGGTATTCATCAGGCTGATGTAGCTGATGGACATCTGTGCCTCGTAGCCTTCGCGAGCGTAAGTGGCCAGATCGACAATGGTCACATCGCTCTCGGGCCAAGGCGTACCTTCGCGATCAAACAGTTCGCCTTCGAAACCCTGGCAAAACAGGTCGATGGACTCGCCCATTTCCTGGGCACGCTCGCGACGCTTCTCCGGCAAGTGCATGTCGGCGGCGACGCGCAGTAAAGCGTCGCGAACGTCGCGGGTCAGCACCTGGCGACCCGCTGCGACACAGGTCTGCGCCGCATCCAGGATGCACTCGCGGATCAGGCTTCGGTCGGCTCGGCTCAGGCGGGCTTCTTCCTTGGCCTCGCCGCCGGTGATCATCAGTCGGGCGGTGATTTCCAGTTCGCCGAGAACATCGCGCTGGTCTTCGCGACTGGCTACCGCCTCATCCTCCCACTCATCGATAGACAGACTCGCCACTTGATCTGGTTGCTCGACCAGACGCCAGGCATCGGCGAACGGGGCGAGCCTGACCGAGGCTCCAGGTTTCAATTGGACCTTGTTAACCGACAGGCCTTGTGTCGCGAAGTAGTCGCCCTGCAAGCCGAAGGAGTTGCCAGCCTCGACGATAAACAGGCGAGGGCGGTACACCGCCATGATCTGCATCAGCAGGGTTACCAGGGTGGCGGACTTGCCGGCGCCGGTGGGGCCGAACAACAACAGATGACCGTTCATGGCCCGGTCCAGGCGTGACAATGGGTCGAAGCTCAATGGCGAGCCGCCACGATTGAACAGGGTGATACCTGGGTGGCCGGTGCCGGTGCTGCGGCCCCACACCGGAATCAGATTCGCCAGGTGCTGGGCAAACATCAGGCGCGTGTACCAGTTGCGCGTGTCGCGGGCCGGGTTGTAAGCCATCGGCAACCAACGCAGGTAGCTATTGCAGGCGGCGACTTCATCGCCTTCGCGTACCGGTTGCAGCCCCGCACCCAACAGCGCATTGGCCAGGCTGACCGAGCGCTGGTGCAACTGCTGTTCATCGTGACCGCGCACGTAGAACGCCAGCGTGCCGCGGTACAACTTGTGCTGGCGACCGATGATCGCGCGAGCTTCTTCGACATCCTGACGGGTCTGGGTCGAAGCCAGGTTTTCTCCAATGGCTTTGCGCGCCAGGCGGTTCAACTGATCCTCAAGTACATCCTGCGGTTTGACCACTAGGGTCAGACTCATTACCGTCCCTTCAGGTAGCTGGTCGAACAGGGCATTCACCGCGTCGCCCTTGCGGGTTTCGCCAGTCAGTTGACCAATTGACGGTGCCCGCCGCAGTTTGTCCACCACCATCACCCGATGGGGTTGGCCGTCGAAGCACCAGAGTCCGCGTTGGACATCCGAACGCGGTTCGTTGAAGAACAGCCGCTCGGCGAAGTCATGATCGAAGGGTAGTTCCAGCGACTCACCTTCGCCCGAATCCGGATAGGCAACGCGTTGGTAGAACGTCTCGGGTGCTTCATTGGTGAGTTTGGGGGCTGGATTGAACCAGGGCAGTAACCAGGCATACAAACCTCGGCCATCGACTCGAGTTGATTGCACCCCGCACGCTTGCAATGAAGCCGTGACCCGTTCGCAAGCCTGTTGCAGGGATTGCGCCGGAGTGAGTCCCGCCGCCTCAGCGTAAGACTCAAGCCAGCGATAGACTACCAGGCGCACCCGGCGGTTATTTCCGCGCCAGGGCAGGCGCGTAACTGCCTTGTCCTCGAATAGACCGCCAGGCTTGGCGATGGCCTTCAGATGTAGACGAGTAAGCTCCAGGTACGCTTCGGTGAACACAGTGCCTCGCGCGCGTTCCTGAATATAATCGGTGAGCCGGGTCAAATAGGGGGTGAAGTCGTTGTCGTCCTGGCAGAAAAACTGCACCACCCAAGGCGCTTGATCCAGCTCGTCAAAGCTATCCTGCAGGACATCCTCAAGGGCATCGCGGGCCGCCATCAGCCAATCGGGTTCGCGCCCTTCGGTGCCGATGGGCAGTAACTCGAACACCGCACCCACCGAGCGATTGTCATCCAGTAGAAAACACTGCTCGGTGTCGAGGTATTCGACCCAAGGCAGGTGATCGGTGAAGCTGGGGTTGTGCGCATAGAGTGCGGCGTCATCGGCCAAGGTGGTGCGCGGGCGCAATGGGTTGCGCCAGGCTTTCCACGCGGGAGTACGATTGCCCGAATCGCCAGTACGCACTACAGGTCTACCTGACGTTCACCGGGTAATGCGTACTGCACACGTTGGTAGAACGGAAAGACGGTCGAGTAGCCCGGGACCGGTGCCTGCTCGGTACCACTCAAATGTGGATACACGTATAGCACCAGATCGGGATTGGGCAGGCGAGGGAACAAGTTGTGGATCTCGTTCGCCGCTGTGCGCGTGTAGGGTTCCTGGAGAGCAACGGAGAAATCTGGCTGGGCCAGCGGACGGCGTAACTGCTGCCGAGCATCCAGCAGTTGCTGCTGAGTGCCTTGCGAACCGGCACCGTTCCAGATGTTCAGCATGGTTTGCTCGCCATGGGGCAGCAGCGTTTCCTTGTCGGTGGAACACCCCGCCAGGACCCAGCAGAACACGCTAATCCAGGTCAGGCAGAGAGGCATGGTCTTTTTCATGGCGAACGCTCCGGCCCTTGGGCTCGTAGTCGATGGTGATCTCATGGTCGAGGTGCAGTGCGACTTGGGCGGCCGGTGGCACGTACACGGCAGCAAAGGCCTCGCCATACAGCTTGTTGATCCACTCCCGGATGTCGCTGACCCCACCACTGAGGATTGAGTTCAGCGCGCTGTTGCCCGTGCTGCTGGTGACCCCGAGCGTACTGCCGCCCGAACTGATCACGCTGCTGTTGTTCTGCTCATCCCCGAGCAAGGCGGCGACACCGGCGCCGGCGGTAGTGATCAGGCTGTGGCTGCCGAGATATTGCTGAGCGTTCGAGCGGCGCTCGCCGGCAATGCAAGGAATGCCATACGGATCGGACAAGTAACCGAGTCCGCCACGAATCTTGTCGGTGTTCGAATTCTGGGTGGTGGAGGCAGTGCGGCTGGCTACCGCCTTTGGCTGAGGCACCGTGCGGATGGTGCCATCGGTAAACACAAAGGTGATTGACTCGACCTGTCCGCGTACGCAAGACAGGGTCCAGTCACCGGACGCCGTGCCGCTCATCACGGCACCCGCGACGTCCGGCAGGTCGATGCCGTTGGCGGTCAGGTTCTCGGGGCCAACCAACACCTTGAAGGGGTAGGGATCATTCACTGTGCCGTCCACCGGGACTCGGCCAATCAGCGCAGTCATCGCGACCGAGCCCATCAATGTCGCGTTTTCGGGAATGGTGTAGACCGGCTTCGCGCCTTCGGTACGATCAACGGATCGCGTCAGGTCACGCTCACCCTGGGTGACCGCTCGTAGCTGTTTCTGGCTGCGATCAATAGAATTATCTTTCAATCTTTCCAGTGAGTTGAAGGCGGCAGGCAGACTCAGGGCGGAGGAGGTCTTGGCTTTGCCTCGGGCGTCGGTGGACGGAGCATCCGAGGGTTCAATCCACTGCATCTCATCATTGGCAGAGTGCCGCCCTTCGAACTGAGCCCCATCGTTCGGCTCAAGCCCCAATCCGATCGGCATGTCCTGGCCTTTGCGGGTCAGCCCCGACAACTGCTCTTGTAATTGCGACAGCAGGCCGCGAGCCTGGCGGCTGTCTTGTTCCGCTTTGAGTCGGGCCTCGTTGGCTTGGCGGCGTCCTTCGTCGACCTGCTGATTCACACTGCCAAGCGCGGCTTGGATGCGCGAGTCGACACTGTTTTCCCGCTCACGCAGGCGGTTGTTTTCCGTCTGCAGCGAATCGTTGTGTTTCTTCAAACCGAGCATGTCGCTGCGCATGGCCTTCACCTGGCCGACCAGGGTGGCGACCGTATCGCGTGGGGTGTCGCCCGCAATGCCGAGCGACTTGGCTTGCTCGGCGGATAACTGAAGATTGCCCTGATCAACTGGGCCCTCTGGCGAGGGCGTGCTGCCACCCGCGACCCAGGTTTTCAGGATGATCAGCACCACGGCCAGCAGCGCCGCCGGTACTAGCCATTTGAGCAAGGCGTTAGCTTTCATCGTCAGCACCTCGCGCAACGGGCGGGAGCATCACGGCTTGCTCGAGGCCGGCACCGCGGGTGACGAGGTAGGCAATCGTGGTGTCTTCAGCGGTGCCGACAGACCCGAGGAAAGCATGCTGGAAGGCCGCGGCGAACAGCTTGGCCTGAAGTCGACGCGGATCGAGTTGTACCGTCTCTGAACCACGATTGCGCAACTTCACCGCCGTCACCCAGTAATCACCGAGTCGCCAGACGGCGATGGGTGTGCTGGACACGTTTTCGGTCGGCAGCAGGGTTGGCAGTTCGCTGCGCAGCTTGAGCGGGACGCGGCGTACACCGGGCAGGGACTCCACGGTGCGCAGCGGCGCGTACAGGCTTTGCGCGGCGTAGCGCGTCAAAGCGACCGGGATCGGTGTGCGTTCTGGAACAGGGACGGCGCTAGATTCCGTCTCGGTAGCTTGCCCCTGAGCATTCTTGAGAATACGTACGGGCTCCAGCGGTTGATCGCCGGGAGTGGCCGCAATATCCAGGAGGATAATCTCGCCCGTCGTGACCGATTGCAGTTGCAGTCGGGTCGGTGCAATGGCTTCTGACGCGCGCAGGTACAGCGTGCCGCCAGTTGATTGCACGCGCAGCTTACCCGTCAGGGTTGAGGGCACCCCAACTCGAACATCCTCATCGACAAATACCACCCGTTCCTGATTGACCACCAGGGGGACCGCGAGGGGGAGGCGTTCCCAGTGCATCAGTTCGACGGCCTGCGCTGCAGCTCCCCACAACATCAGTACGACGGTGAGTCCCAGGGTAGACATCCGCTTCATGGTTCACCTCCAGGCAGGGAGATTTTTTGCGGAGTGCCCTGGTAGCAGTCCAGCGCCAGCCCCCACTTGTTGCGTTCGGGGTCCAGATCAAAGCGCACCACGCGTAATGGATAACGCACCACCACCCGTTTCACCGGTTCGGCGGCGTAATACTCATCGGCATTGAGGTCGAGCTTGACCAGCCAGCTGTCGCGGTCGAGTTGTTTGACCCTGAGTTCCGGATCCTCGCTGTAACCTCGGCCGAGAATTTCGTAGACCCCACGCACCCGCTGGCGCAGCTCACCTGCGGCCTTGCGATACTCATAATCGCCGTCGAGGAAGGCCTTGCAGGCGGGGGTCAGGTAGGACTGCAAGCCATAGATGGCGCGGCGATAATCCTGCTCGCCATCCGAGGGCCAGCGGTTGAGTTGGCCGAAGATGTACAGGGCAAAGGCATAGACATTCTCTGAGGGGATATCCCACCACTTGCGCGTGCTGCCCGAGCGCAGATCCGGGGGTACATGCACGGTCAGATCGGTCGGTGCCGAGCGCCAGCCATACCAAAGTCCGGCACAGACGAGGGCGAGGATCATTACCGCCAGACGCAGGCTGAAGATGTGGGCCTGCTGGGCATCCACCTTGTTCCGAAAACGACTCATGGCTGCCATCGGGACTGGGCAGGGCGCAGTCGACGTGAGCGGCGAACCGTCCAAGCGCCGGAGTGCAGGATCAAACTTCCGCGACCCAGGCGCCAACGGCTGGTGAGTATCCATTCGAGCTTGCGGTACAACCAGGTCTCGGGCCGGGCCCGTTTGGCCCGACGCAATAGCATGCCACCGGCCAATAACACCAGCGCCATGTTCGCGATCATGCTGGTCGGAGCCACAGCAATGGAGGCGGTGGCGATCGCCAGAGGAACGCCTAGCAGCAGGCCAATGACGGCGCCGGTGCCGAGTGCTACCCACATCTCATCATTGGTTAAACCGCGTAATACGGCGGGATCACGATTGAGTCGCTCCGGGAGAAAGGCCAAGGTGCCGTCGGCAAGGCGTTCGATCGTATCGTTCATGTCGACCTCACAGAATCGCGGCGGCCTTGGTCAGGAACCAGATGATGATCACCACCAACAGGGCCCCAATGCCGACCACAGCACCCAAGTCTTTCCAGGTCTTGCGCTGGTTCTGCACGTCGGCGTACACGGTCAGGGAGTGCCAAGCCACACCGAGAAACGCGAGCAGGGCGATCAGCAGGCCGAGCAGGATGCCGCCGTCGTAGGCGTAGTTTTTGATCGTCTCGATCAACCCGGAACCTTCACCGCGTGAAGGCGCTTCCATGGTCGGTAGTTCGGCAAAAGCCAAACTTGGATCGAGCACCAGCAGCAGACCGATCACGCGCTGGTTCGTATGATCACGCAGGTTGCTTTTTAGAGGGATAAGGCACTTGAGCATGACGGTGATCTCCGGTGTTAGGACAGGGTGAAGAACATAAAAACCAGCAAGGTGAGAAATGCGCGTACGGCACTTCCGCCAAACGCGCCGAAGCGGACGGTGCCGGCAGCCCACCCTCGGTAAGCCGTCCACATCACCCATGCACACCACAGCAGGGTTAGGACCAAAGCCAGGGAGATCCACAGCGTCGAGCTGCTCTGCGGTGTGAAGCCGGAAGCGTTTTGGAATGCTGAGGTCTGAGCTTCAGTCATGCTCATGGCGAGGACTCCGCGGACGGAGTATCGAGGCGGTAATCGCCGATCAGTTCACTGGGATCGCGGGGTTGAGCGCGGGAGGGGAACAGGTAGCCCCGTACACCGTGGCGAATGCGTTGGATGTCTTGGAGCAATTGGGGATAGTCGAAGCGATAACGTTCATGGGTTTCAGACTGGTTGGCTGTTTTAGCTCGTGCAGCAAGGCGCTCGATAGTGTCGAACTGCTGCTGAACTAGGCTGAGCTGTTCGCGCTCATGAGCAGATGCGGCATAGCTGCCGGCATGGAACGTCAACAATACGAGCAGTGAGCAGATTCGGAAAAATGTAGTTGGCATGTGGATAGCCCATTTGGAGATGGGGCCAGCATTCAACTAACGTCCAGGCTCAGCAGTAAGAAACATGAAATACGCTGCGTCATTTTTTCGGTATCACGTCTGGTCGCGTAACGAGTTCGGACACCACGTTGAGGTTGAGGGCTATTAAACACGGTGAAATGACGCGATTAGGCTGCAAGTACGGTTTCGATTTCTCATGAAAAACGATTGGTAGCCGTTAACGTTTGATGCCGTTAGCAGCATTGTTGGTGGGGCGCAAATAAGGCGCGGGCGATATCAGTTAACGAAGAGTGAGTGCAGAGAGTGAACATCCATCAAGCAATTCGGCGGTACCGTATTCGACAGGCCGTGGGTTTCTCCTTGATGGTCTTCGGGGCGCTATTTTATTTGGTTTCATCGTTGATTTTTCTGCACCATCAAGCAGAGATTCTCGCGAACACAAAAATTTTTGGGCATTTGGGAGCGGTTGTGCAAAATTTAGTAGCCGATGTTTACCAGGCCACATCACCCTACATCGGTTTTGTATGGGAGCACGCGCCTACCCTCAGCCAGGAAACCCCGCTCAGCTATGGAAATTTGCTTTTTTTCGGTTTGCTGGGTGTGATGATTATTGGAAAGCAAATTCTCCTTTCCGCTAGCCAACTCAAGAGGCGTGTTCAGGTTCAACTCGAACGTCTTGAGGAAGCTCAGTGGCGCAATTCGATGCAAAATGGAGCAGCCACCCAAGTCAACGCAAATCAGATCGGGCAGATCAATTTTTATCAGCAGTCTATGCCGCCGTCCCCAAGCGGTGATTGGTGGCAGCGGCCGTTGGGTATTGTTGGTTTGTCTATTATTGGCGGTTATGTCGTCGCGATTTTGGCCAAATTCACCGGAATGGTTTAACACGTAAGCATTACATTTTATCAAATGTATTTTTTAAACGTCGCCGCGGTGATG
>NZ_JAEILC010000171.1:0-513 GCF_016307435.1 Pseudomonas sp. S4_EA_1b
TGGCGGGTCGAGCCGCTGGTGCTTATCGTCAGCCCCGACCATGCGCTGGCTGAAGCAGGGTGCATAGAACGTGATCGTCTGGTGGACCTGCCGATGCTGGGAGGTGAACCGGGTAGCGGTACCGGACGGCTTCTGACCGAATACTTTGGCGAACTGGGCGTGCCTCGCAGCGGTATGCAGCTAGGCAGCACCGAGGCAGTCAAACAAGCAGTGAGGGCGGGACTCGGCGTGTCGTTGGTGATGGCTTCCGCAGTACAAGACGAAGTTCGCAGTGGCGCGCTGGTAGCTCTTCCCATCCCGGGGCTTGAAAAGCGTCTCCAACTGATCTGGCGCAAACCTCCCGGAAATCTGCACCCGCCGGGATTTGTGCGGCACTTATTGGAGGAGGCAGATCTAGCTGGATAAGGTGATGGATGGTTGCGATCCAGCGCTTGGCTTGTCAGCCTAGGGAAACTCTGAAAAAGACTTTCTGATTTGGCAAAATACCGCGACCCCACCCACCGAGTTTCCCGA
>NZ_JAEILC010000171.1:650-6632 GCF_016307435.1 Pseudomonas sp. S4_EA_1b
CATCCCCGACGAAACCACCAGGTGTCAGTTGGTCGAGATTGGGCGAGGAAGTCATGCCGCTGATTGTGCCAGAGCAGGCGATCAGCGCAGATAAAGCGATGGGCTAATGGCCGGCGCTACAGCACTGTGATCGCACCGGCTGCACCAACCCGCTGCCAAGGTAAACCGAGCACCAAAGCCTGAAGCTGCTCGGTGTCGAGTTCAACTTCCGAGCCGCGGTGGATGCCTGGCCAGTGAAACTTGCCCTGGTTCAATCGCCGCGCGGCCAGCCAGATCCCTACACCGTCATGCACCAACACTTTCATGCGGTTGGCGCGGCGGTTGGCGAACAGATAAGCACAGTGCGGCTTCGCCGCACCGAATACCTCCACTACACGGGCCAATGCGGTCTCGGTGCCGGCGCGCATGTCCATCGGCTCAGTGGCAAGCCAGATGCTATCGATGCGGATCACGGGGCAAGCCCCCGGACAAAGCGGGCGCAGCCGTCAGGATCGGACACTGGCCATTTCACTGTGACTGACTGCTCGCCAAGCGATAGCTCAATAATCACCGATGCTGCAGTCGGCCGTTTGGGCGTAGCCCTCAATGGAACGAACGCCGGCAACGCCGCGGGTAGCTGATCTCGGTAAAGCGGTAGCCATTTTCGAATGACGTTGGCGTTGATGCCATGGCGGATGGCAACGCTGGAGACGGTCGCACCCGGTTGTAGGCATTCCTGAACGACCTGGACCTTGAACGGTTCGGGGTAAGAGCTTCGTTGGCGCATGGAAATCCTAACGTTAAGGACGAACGCGTCCGCTTAAAAATACGCGGACACCATCGCCCTTAATGCTGGAGTTCGGAAGGTGACTTGGCTGGACGCTTACCCAAGATCGCAGATTGCAGGTCATTATTCACGGGACGACCATTACGCAGTAAAGCCGGTGCACCCTCAGCCCATGCTATGCAGTCAGGACCACTAGGCGTGACGGGGGCGTAAACCACGCCCAGCACTGGCGTTGCGTTATGCAGCAATCCGATAGAAATGGCAGAGCCCGGCCGACGATTGAGGAAGTCGCCTGTTCCATCATTGGGGTCAACAACCCAACTAAATGGGTGGCCTGATAGCTCGCAGCCCGTTTCTTCTCCGACAAAATCGCAATTAAGGATGTGCTTCAGTCGCTGTCGCAGAAGTACCTCGATTTCAACATCGACGTCTGCCTTAAAGCCACTGCCCCTTGGGCCGTCTGGTCTATTAAGCTCTGACTCAATAAGTAGGCCTGCTTCGTAAGCAAGCTGCATGACGGGTTCAAGAAGATCGCTCAGCCGCAGTCCTGTCATCAGCTCTTTTCCCAGTAGTTACCCTTGCTGACCAAGCCAAAATCCTCAGAGGAAAATGGCTGCTCATCATCGAACATGCCATTGACCATACACTCCCGACGCAATCCACTCAGCACCCTGAAAAAGCAGGGCTCGCAGAGATGCACCCGATAGTGCTTTCCGTCATGCTGTGATCCATATCCCCATTGGGCTTCAAGCTTGCCGTATTGAAGGCCATAGCCAGGGATACGAGTTCCAGAGCGGCACACGTCGCAGATCACATCCTCAACGACATCGACCAATGCCTGCGACCTAACCTCCATACGCACCTCACGATTACGTTCCACGCGGCACCGGCCGGTTATGGATTCATGCACACCGGCATCATTCGAGCAGCCTCGACTGGCTGAGCATCAGAAACAAGCCAGTAGCTGCTGCCGGTAATGCTGGGAAAAGCTGACCTGGTAAGCGGGCTCATTTGCAAAGCCACCCAGCGAAATGATGTTCGTAGCCTGCGACCCAATACCAGGTTCTGCGCCACCTAACCCAGCATCGCCGATACCCTTGACATGGCCCGAAGCACCCATCGGTTCAGGCCTTGAGTCTGGATTAAATCCAGGCATCTGCACATCTCTCAAAACGGCCAGGTCATCCGGCAAGTCATCTGCAATTCGCTCCGCAAAGCCCTGAAGCTTCGGTTCTGCCAGCATGAATAGCCAAGCCTGGTCATCCGATTCACCTGTGCGTCGCAGTACCCGTCCCAGCACTTGCCGGTAATGCAGTTCGGTGCGGATACGGCTGAGATAGCAGCACACTTGCAGGCGTGGAATGTCGGTGCCTTCGCTGATCATTCCTACGGCGACAATCCAGCGGCAGGTGTTGCTGCGGAATGCATTGATCACTTGCTGCGCATCCGGGGTTTTGTTGGTCACGATACGGCACTCTTCACCCATTGTTTCCAGAGCCTGGGCTATTTGCTGAGCGTGTTCGATGTCGGTAGCCACCACCAAGCCGGCGGCATCAGGCTTGATCTGGCGTAGCTCGTTGAGCTTGCTGTAGCCAAGGTCGAGGATTGGATTGATCACGTCGTCATGGCGCAGCAGTTCCTCATAGGTGACAGGTGACTCCCCCAAAAGCTTGGCGATGCTGGGAAACAGCCTGACGGAGCTATCCGCGCCAAGTTCTTCAGTGAGTTTCACCTTCTGATTATCGAGCAACACAATGCGAGGGGATCGGCACACGCCGTCGGCAATGGCGTCTTTCAAGCCATAGCGGTAATCGCAGATCAAATGCCCTTCGGGCGACGAATAGCGAGCCAAGGCAATGGCCTTGTCGTCCGAACGCCAGGGCGTGCCAGACAGGGCCAACGTGAAGACAGCGCGATCCTGTATCCGGTGCAGTATCTGCTGCCCCCAGGCATTGCTGAGGAGCGGATCGTGGCCGGCGCAATGGTGGATTTCATCGAAGACCACAAGCACCCGGTAGTCATCAAGAAGCTGCCAGAATCCCTCATCACGGTATTCCATGGCCTGATAGGTATAGGCCGCCCCCACGGCACCCATCTGGCCATCGAGACGTCTGCCTAGCACTTCCGAAAAAGTCGAACGAAAACCCTCCACGACCTGGCAGGACGGCGCAAAGCACAGCACCAGGTCAATTCTGTCCTGCTGAAGCAGTCGGCTGGTCAGCTCCGCGGCCATGCGCGTCTTCCCGGCTCCCGGCGTTGCCTGGCAGAAGAAGTGCTGCGTGACGGTAAGGTGCTCCAACGCCTTGGTGATGCAGCTGTTCTGCCAGCTGCGTAGCGATCTGCTCATCGTGGCGCTGCGAGCGTTTTGAGGGTCTTTTCTATGGCGCGTAAATGGCCCAGAAGGCGAGAACTGCGATCCCTGGCCTCCAGGTAATCGCCTTCAACCTTGTCGCGCAAATGCGGCATCTCGTCCAGAAGCAGCTTGAATCGCTCTGCCTCGCCCATTGAAGTGAGAAAGTCCAAGCGGATTTCCTTGTGGAGCGCCTCCAACTGCAAATCCGTATTGGCCGGCAAAGCCTCCACGTCGCGTACCGCCGTGTCTGGTTCGGGCACTCCGGCAGCCATAAGGCTGCTCTCAAAACCGTTGTCGATCAGTTCCAGTTGTAGGTGTGCCGGAATCGGCTGCAGGTGGTAGACCTGTCCTCGGACACGACGGTCCTCGTCCAGTGCAACCCAGCCCGCGCGCACTAGTCGACGGATCTGCTCATACACATAGCGTCGCACATCGGCGATACGGAAATGTGTGCCATTCAGGCGAGCAGCATAGGCATCGCGCAGTTCACGGGTCGTAAAGGTTGTACGCCCTGGCTCCTGAAGCAGCTCATACAGACGCCTGTCGAAGATAAACGAGGCCGATTTCATTGAGGCACCAGAAGAGTTAGCGCGAAAGAAATGCGGATTATAATCCGTGGCCTGTGCGTCCGCAAACGCACGATAGTGCCGCCTCAAGTTGAATTGAGACGGTCATGGATAAGTTGGCGAAAGCGTTAGGGGAACGCATCCGAGTGCAGAGGAAGGCCTGCCGGATTTCCCAGGATGCACTGGCGCTGGCGTGCAATATCGACCGCAGCTACGTAGGGCGGATCGAACGTGGCGAGGTCAACATCACCGTCGAGAAGCTGTATCGCATCGCAAGCGTGCTTGCATGCGATCCATGCGGCCTACTGCCTCAGGCGTCAGAGCTTTAGCCCACCTGATCGACGCTGGCGCTCAAGAAGGCTTGAAATTGCATTAATGCTGTCGGCCCTAACCTCATTATCCAGACTACTAGCTAGAACATTCCCCGACGCTTGTGATGCTGTCGAGGAGGCGTAAATCTATCAATGATGTAGCCGAACCCGGCGTGACTTGTTCTGACGCTCAGCTAGTTCCAGTTCTCTCACGCGCGCCCATAGCTGGAGGTTCTGTGTAAGCGCTCGATCACGCTGCGAACTGACCATCGCCAGCTCTTTTTCTAAAAACAAAACTTTATCTGCTAAACGTTTAATGCTTTTACCACTTGATGAGCCGCAGCCCTTGTCAGCCTCAGCACGACAAGCCTCGATCTTTGCGAGTAATGGCAAATGTGTTTTGCGAGACTTTTTCAGATAACCACGGTCAAATCCAGCCTCATGACTGACGATGCTCGCGGTAAGTTTGGATAGGTCTAGCCCTACATGCTCGGGCATAAAAGGCTTCCCATCGAGAAGGCGCTGCAAAGCTTCCTGACAGGCACCAACCCCCTTGCTTATTCCTTCACCAGACTTCATGACTAAAGCTCCACAGTGTCGATCAGGCGAGTCTTGAAAACCATTAGGCGCTCAATATCGCCCTTCACAATTTGATATTCGCCTGAGTCTTCTGCGTAGTTTGACAACTCGTTTTTCGCATCCTCAATGGCCGCACTTAACCTGGAGGGCTTGATAATCGCACCCTCGCAGGACAAACATTCAGTATAGTCACCGAGCATGAAGGAATCGCAGCGGCCCACCTTGGTGCAACCACCGAGTAGCGTTGGCCGATAGCTAATTGCACCGTTCTTCACCCGAAGCTCTGTATCGGCACGAATATCTTCAATCTTTATCTCGCCAGCTTCAACACGTTCTTTCTGCCTCTGCATGTATGAACCGGTGCCACCAAACAGCGGTTCTTCTTTGAACAGCAGATCTGCAATCAACTGATTGGCCACCGACATCGGCATGGCCATCTGGAACTCGAAAGCAAAGTGGTTATATGGTAGCACGAAGTCTATTTTCTTCTCGTCATAGTAGCCAAAAATGGTGCGCAAGTTATCAAAGCCATTCGCATAATAGCGCGCCATCTGAATGGTCATATGCTTGAACTGCGCTCGCAGAGTCGGTAGCGAGAGAAAGCCGCTACTGCTTCCATAGAAGGCCAACGAACGTCGGAATTGATGGCTAGTCAGCGGCCAGGGCTGGCCTACTGCAAAATCTGGCTCATTGTAAAAGTCACGAGAAGGGTCGCTCTGAGCCAACTCTTGTAAATCCTCTGATTGAATCGATAAGGATTTCAAAGCACTGCCCATCGTTGCTCTCAATGTAAAGTCTGTTACACCAACTTCTGCACAATTCTTCGTTTTACACAGGACGGACGGATTGATGAATAGCGGACAACGATCATCCAGTTCAATCCTATAGAGCCGGGCTAAACCACGACAAATCGCCTGGCCAACCTCGACCGCCTTGACGACTTCGCCTGCCGCGAACCATGCGCTTTCTTTCTTGTAACCGCTAAACTTCGTGGTAGTCGATAATATGTGTACTGATTGCGGTTGATCGCGCATAAAACCTTGATCATCAACCACTGAACATCTCACGACTTGATCAGATAAGCAGTTATAAGACATACGCATCACCTCTTGATCACGCATGCCGGTATATAGGTGTATCACCATTCTCACCACATACTGCATCTTGAGAAGGACTCGCTGCAGCTTTCTCTTTTCGGAACAGGCAAACTCACCGACAAAAACCGCAGCCAGACCATATTCCTCTATTGCTTGCTGAATACCGGGGCGATAGCGCGACTTACCACCAACCCCCAAAGATTTTTGACGGTGCGGAGTAAGACCGAAATACTCATCAGCAAAGCACGATATAAATGAATCAATATTCCCAACACCCAAGTAAAGATGATCGAGCAGGTCGCCACAAATA
>NZ_JAEILC010000172.1:0-11904 GCF_016307435.1 Pseudomonas sp. S4_EA_1b
CGGTGAACCCACCCACCCCGATGAACTCAAGCAGCATCGCTTGATCGCCAGCCCCGCCTCTTATGATCCGTTCCGCACCCGCGCGCGTCTGGCCTGTTCCACGGTGCAAGGCGCGATCAATGCCGCCGTACAGGGCGCTGGATTGTTGCAGTGCCTCAGTTATCCGGTGCATGAGCATTTGCTCAGCGGCGCCCTGCGCCGTGTGCTGCCGGACTTCGACGGGCCACCGCTGCCGGTGCAGGTGGTGTACCGCGAGGGCAGGCAGGCGCCGATGCGCGTGCGCAGTTTTGTCGAACACTGTGTGAGCGCACTGCGCGGGCATCCGGCATTTCAGTTGGCGTAACAGTGGATTGCCGGAGGTGGTGATTCCCCCGTCGCGTATCGGGGCGCAGCATTCGCCTATCCCTAATGGAGGTGATCCTATGAGCCCGATCGAACAGTCCCCTTGGCATGCCGGCGAACGGCAGATGCAGCACAGCGCCGGCGTTGCCGAGCGCATGGCGATGGTCGGGCCTAAGGTGATTCGCGACCACTTGCCCGAACAGCACCGGGATTTCTACCCCTTGCTGCCGTACCTGGTGCTGGGCGCGGTGGATGCGCAAGGCTTTCCCTGGGCGACCCTGGTGGAAGGTGCGCCGGGCTTTGTGCATTCGCCCGACCCGCAGCGCTTGCAGATCGACAGCCTGCCCTCGGCGGGCGATCCGGCCCGTGCGGGGCTGCATCAGGGCGCGTCGGTGGGCGTACTCGGCATCGACCTCAATACCCGTCGTCGCAATCGCATGAACGGCCGCATCGGTGCCCTTGACCACGAAGGATTGTCGGTGGACGTGGTGCACACCTTCGGTAATTGCCCCAAGTACATCCAATTGCGCCCGGTCGAAGGCGTCGCCCGCAAACCGGGCAGTGCGGTTGAGCGTTATGATCACTTGGACGCCGCCGCGCAGCACCTGATTCGCAGCGCCGACACCTTCTTCGTCGCCAGTTACGTCGACACCGACAGCGAGCGCGCGGTGGATGTTTCCCACCGGGGCGGCAATACCGGTTTCGTGCGCGTCGACGGCAACGTGCTGACCATCCCCGACTACGCCGGCAACCTGTTCTTCAACACTTTGGGCAACCTGGCGGCCAACCCGGTGGCAGGGCTGTTGTTTATCGATTTCGACACGGGGGATGTGTTGCAGCTTGTCGGGCGCACCACGCTGATCCTGGACGGGCCGCAAGTGGCGCTGTTCGAAGGCGCCCAGCGCGTGTGGACAGTGACCGTGGAGCACATGGTTCGGCGCGCGGCGGCATTGGCCTTGCGCTGGCGGTTTGCGGAATTTTCGCCGTTCAGTCTGGCGATGGGGTGATCGCTCACCCCATTAGTCCAGTGCAGACTGCGTCAACGCTTACCGTATCCAGACTCACCGGCGCCTATCATCCACTTGGCCAGACCGTGCCGGCCGCTCATGCCCAGCTTGGCGCCGGCGCGTTTGAGGTAGGTTTCGATCGTGCTGTTCTTCACACTGAGTTTTTCCGCCAACTGCGGCACGGTACTGCCGGTCAGCAGGCCCAGGCACACCTCCTGCTCGCGCGCCGATAGGCTGATGTTCTCTAGAGACAAGCGCCGGTAGAACGCCTGCTGCAGCTGCGATTGTTCCGGCAGCGCGTGATCGGTTTTGCGCGGCGCCTGACGCAGCAGTTGGGCGTGGTGTTCGAGCAACGGTAGAAGGGTATCCGACAGGCACTTGAGGAATGACAACTGCGTCAGGGAAAACCCGTGTTCGGTGTAGGGCCGGAACAGCGAGATCACCCAGCGTTGGTTGCCGTGGCGCGATACCAGATGGCACTGGTGCAGGTTATTGATTCTGGGGTTCAGCTGGATCAGCAGCGGGTCCTGCATGTCGAGCATGGCTCGCACCAAGGGGTGGTCCTTCGCCGAGGGCAGGCGTGGCGGCCGTGCCTGCGGGTGGCCGGCGCTGCCCAGCCGTGTGATATCGAGGACGCGCTCGGGCAATTCGTCAAACGCCCATTGGCTGAGATCGACCCACTGGGTAGGCACCCATCGGTTTACCAGATGCAGCAGATGGTCGGCGAAATGGGCGTGCCCGCTGTGGGTTATCACCTCGCCCAGTTGCGCATAAAAGTGTGGGCTCTGAGGGGCGTAGGGCTGGGCATCCATGGCCCGTTGATCGTCGAGGTCGAGCACCGTTAATGGTCGCCCGGGGAGTTTGCTTGAAACATAAGGGCCTAATCCTACTTATCCAGCTGAAACGAGGTACACAACGTGCCATAAAAACCACGTCATTAATTCGACGCTTCTAAGGGGTGTTTCCGGATAGGGTTTAGTAGGTCAGGTTTTTATATTTATTTAAGTATTTGAAATATATAAAAAAAATTTTAAAGAAAAGATTCCTTTGTTCACGTTGTCCTCGCCAATTACTAGCCAATTTCCTACAGGGCTTTAATCGTTTCAGCATTCAAGCATCAAAAGTGCCGATCCATTCGTTTGGATATCAGGGACAGTAGATCAGCTCGACCGTCCACCTCAGGGCGGGCGAGGAATGAACGCCCTGCTGCCGTCCTCGCGCACCTGAAACAGCCGTTCGCCGTTATCCGGTTGTGTCGTGATGATCTGATGGTCTGCGGCGAGGTAAGCCAGCGGCATCGGGTCGTCCTTGGAGAACGCTGTGACGATAATCGTGCGCTGTGGGTCGAAGTGCCGGCCGCTGGTGGTGTCCAGCCACGCCATGAACGCGGCGCTGTCGCCTTGACGCGGGAAGTTTTGGGCCTGGCTGACGTAGTAGAACGCGTTGCCTTGGTTTTGCAGGTACAGGGGCACCTTGTTGTCGACTTCCAACATGACCATCTGCCATTGATCCCACGGCGCGGTTTTGACCGCCTCGGTGCGTACATCCTCGGCAAAGCGGGTGACGCCGCCATTGCCGTTGCTCCAGGGGTAGGCCACGCCAAGCACACCGAGCATCACCACGGCGGCGATGGCGAAACCCTTGCGCCAGCGCGTCCCACTGGCCGGCGTTTTCGCCAGGCGTTCGCTCAACCACCAAGCGGCCAACAGCTGGGCGAATGGCACCAGCGGCAGCACGTAGTAACTGCGTCGGCTGCCGCTGGCGGTGAAAAACACAAATAACAGACCCAAGCCCCAAACCAGCCAGCGCACATTGGCAGGCGTATGGCGCCAGTGCCGCACGGCCAGCCACAGACCCAGCAGCCAGCACGGCGTCCAGGGCAGGGTGTAGGCGGGCAGGTAGATCAGGTAGGTGTAGATCGGCCCCATGTGGTCGAAGGGATCGAAGAAGCGCACCACGTTTTCCCGGAACACCAACGCCAGGCCGCTCTCGCCGTAAGTCGCTGCGCCGTAGAGGTGAGATAACACGAACGGCACCGCATATGCCGCGCCGCCAATCAGTGCGGCCAGTAACAAGCGCAGGTTGAGGTGCTGCCTGTAGCGCTGCTTGCTGAGCAGGTGCGGCAGCAACACCAGGCCTGGCAGCACCACGCCGATCAAGCCTTTGAACAGCGACGTCGCTGCCAGCAGCAGGCAGAACACGGTGTAACGTCCCAACCGTGTGTCGTCCGGCCCACGCCAGTACCACCATACGGCGGCGAGGACGCCGCACAGAGTCAGCACATCCGCCGTGGCCACCCGCGCCCAGAACAGGAAGTAGAACGTGGTGGCGAGCATCCAGCCCGCGATCAGACCGGTGCCTTTGCGGAACAGGCGCTCGCCGAGCAGGTAGATCAGCCACACGCTCAACCACGCGGCGATGACCGAGGGTAAGCGCAGCGACCACGGGCCCAGGCCGCCCATCAGGTGCGCCATGCCGGTGATCATCCAGTAGGAGGGCAGGGGTTTGTCGTAATACGGCGCGCCTTTGAGGTACGGGTCGAAGTAATCGCCGCTCTGCAACATCTGCAAGGCAATGTTCGCCCAGCGAGTTTCCGGCCCCCATAGGTCACGCGCGCCGAGCCCGCACAACAGCAACAGGGCACAGACGCCGAGCAGTAACAGCAAGGCGCCGCGTTCGCTGCGAGGAAAAAACGGCATCAGGGCACCTGCGGGTACAGGGTCAGTTCCAGATAGCCTTTGTTATAGCGTTTACCACCCAGCGGCAGTTGCCCAGCCTCGGCCATTTCGCTGGTGCTGCCGACCCGCAGCAGCACGCCGACCGGGCCGTGACGGCGGGCCTCTTTGAGCCAGTCCTGAACCTGCGCCACGCCCACCTTACGCTGCGCGGCATCGGGGTATTGCAGGCCGTAACGCAATTCGCCCTCGGTGTTGTACAACGTCACGTCAGGGCGTTGCAGGCGCCAGGCGAGGGCGCTGGCGCTTTCCAGTTGGTTGCTCAGCAAGGCGCTGGTTTGCTGCAGTTCGCCCAGGTGTTCTTGCACGAATTGGTCGGGCATTTCATTGTCGGTGATCAGCGCCGGCATGCCGGCGGGCAGCAGTACCACCAGCAGGCCGATGCCCAGGGTCGGCATGGCCCACAGCGTCAACGGGCGGAAGGCTTGCAGCAGGTTGGTCAGAATCCACACCAACAGCACGATAAAGGTCAGGGACAGGCTGAACATCTCGGCATGGCTATTGCCGTATAGCGGTCGGGCGATTTGCAGGTAAATCAGGCCGATCATCGCCGCCATGCCAATGGCGAAATTAAGCAGGCCGTTAAGGCAGATCGACCGGGCTTTGCCTTGGCTGATCAGGTCGGTCAAGGTGTGCCCCATGAGCAGGGCGAGCGGCAGCAGGCACGGCATGATATAGGTCGGCAGCTTGCCGTTGCTGAGGCTGAAGAATCCCAGCGGCAGCAGTAGCCACAGGGCCAGGAAGCGAATGGGGGCCTGGTTTTTTTCCTGCCAGGTCTTGCGCAGGGTGTTGGGTAGCAGCCCCGCCCAGGGCAGGCACGCCACAGCCATGATTGGCAGGAAAAACCACCACGGTCGCACATGCTGCGCATCCTCGGCACTGAAGCGGCGAATATGTTCGTTCCAGAAAAAGAAGCGCCAGAAATCCGGTTCCTGCACATGAATCGCCCACACCCACGGCAGGCACACCAGCGCCGCCACTAGTACCGCCAGTGGGCCGTAGCGCAGCAATGCCCCCAGGCGCCGTTGCCAGAGCATATAGGGCACCGCGATCAATACAGGTAGCGCCCAGGCCAGAAAGCCTTTGGTCATAAAGCCCATGGCGCAGGCAAGCCCCACGATGGCCCAGGCGCTCAGTCGGCCAGGCAGTGTTTGACTGTCGAGGGCAAACCAGAACGCGACCAGACTCAGGTTGACCCACAGCGTGAAAAGCGGATCGAGGTTGGAATACCCGGCTTGGCCGGCGATCAAGCCGAAGCTCAGGTAGAGCAGGGCGCAGGCGAAGCTTTTGCGCGGATCATTCCACAGGCGGCGGGCGAGCAGATAGGCCAGCAACACACTCAGGCCGCTGGTCAGGGCCGAGGCGATGCGCACGCCGAACAGGTTCTGGCCGAACACGGCTTGGCCCAGGGCGATCAGCCAATAGCCTCCGGCGGGTTTTTCGAAATAGCGCATGCCCATAAAGTGCGGTGCCACCCAGTTGCCGCTGAGCAGCATTTGCTGGCTGACCTGGGCGTAGCGGGTTTCATCCGGCGTCCACAAACCGTGCAGGCCCAAGGGCAGCAGATAAAACCCTGCGAAGGCCAATAACAGCAGGTGCAACGGTTTTATGCGGGGCATGGCAACGTCGCTCCTTGACGTTTTATGGAGACCGTTTGAACTAATAAAGTCATAGCGGAAGAACCAAAGCGTTCACTAAGTGGCGAGAAAGAGTCATGGCGTCCTGATTTAAAGACGCAATTCAACATGCCAGAACAGGGCTGTCTTTTTGCTGAACACGCTGTGGCGGTCGTTGTACTGCGCTTAAAGTTGCTTGAGGGCAGCGGGCCAATCGGGGTTATTAACAATGCCCAGGGTTTTGAACTTACCGTTGGGCAGAACTTGCACGAACAGTGCACTGCCGTACTCGGGAAACCGCGCACGGGGGTAGCCCAGATGGGTTTCAAAGTCGGCGATGCAGCCGCTGTGCGTGACGAACACCAGGTTGCGCCCGGGCTGTTTATGGCTGAGCAATTCCTCGCCCATGGCCGCGCCGCAGACGGCTTGCTGGCTGGCGGTGACATCGGTCTTGTCGAACATGAAGCGGGAGGTCTGGGCGGTGCGAATGGTCGGGCTGGCGAGCACGTCGCTGCCTTCCATGCCCAAGGATTTAAAGGCTTTGCCGAGTTGTTCGGCGCGTTGGCTGCCTTCAATCGTCAGGCCTTCGACGGGGCCCAGGCACGGGTTGCTCGAACGGTCGCAACGCTCTTCGTGGCGCACCAGCACAATCAGATCGCCATCGCGCCAGAGCGGCAACACCGATGAACTCAGCAGGCGATTGCCGACTCCCAAGTCCCGTGGCGATAAGGGCCAGTTCATGAAAGCAGTCACCAGCAAGGCAACTACCGTAATGCCCAGCCAGAGCGCTGACAAGCGCTTGAGAAAGTGTCGGCGTGCGCGTGGTTTGGTCAGGGTCAGGTCAACCACTTCATTCACCTTGGGCGCTGTCGCCAGCGTTTTATTTATTGGGCGCGACATGTTGGCGATTGCCTTGAGTGGAGCCAGAAGCTGTCACAGAGCGGCTGTCTTTTCGCTGAACATGGAGCGTTTAAAAGTTGCCAGGCGTAGCAACTAACAAGTTGCCGACGGATGACGCTTGGCCGGCAATTTAAAGAGTGACGGGTGGCCGTCCGGTGAAATCCATGTGAAAAATTTGCGTGGGCTCGGACCGCAGTCGTTATCCTCGATGGCCACCCATCAAACGAGTGCTCCCATGTTGCAGGTGCAAGGCGTGTTTAAAAGCTATGTCACTCCTCAGGGCCCGTTGACGGTGCTGGCCGGTGTCGATCTGCACCTGGCCGCACGCAGCAGCCTGGCGTTGATGGGGGAGTCGGGCAGCGGCAAGAGCACGCTGTTGCATCTGGTGGCCGGGTTGGATCGAGTCGATAGTGGCCGTATCCAGATCGGCGAACAGCGCCTGGACCGGATGAGCGAGGCGCAACTGGCGCACTGGCGGCGTACGGACATCGGCCTGGTGTTTCAGCAATTCAACCTGATCGGCAGTTTGCGCGTGGCCGACAACCTGGCATTCCAGGCGCGGCTGGCGGGGCGTTTCGATGCCCATTGGCAGGCGCAATTGATCGAGCGCCTGGGCCTGGGGGATTTGCTGACGCGTTACCCGGAGCAACTCTCGGGCGGCCAGCAGCAGCGGGTCGCGGTGGGGCGTGCGTTGGCTTCGCGTCCGCGGCTGTTGTTGGCCGATGAGCCCACCGGCAACCTCGACGAAGCCACCAGCGACGAGGTGCTGCAACTGATGCTCGACCTGTTGCGCGACAGCCCCACCAGCCTGTTGATGGTCACCCACAGCCCACGCCTCGCTGCACGACTGGATCGCCAGGTAGTGCTGCATCGCGGCCAGGTCGTAGCGGCGGGAGCAGTCTGAGATGGCGGTGTTCTATTGGACGTTGCGCGCCTTGCTCAGTCATTGGCGTCGCCATCCCGTGCAGTTTTTCAGCGTGCTCACCGGCCTGTGGCTGGCCACCGCGTTATTGACCGGGGTGCAAGCCCTCAACAGCCAGGCGCGCGACAGCTACGCCCGCGCCAGCCAATTGATCGGCGGCGAACCCCAGGCCAGCCTCGCGATGCCGGACGGCGCCAGTTTTCCCCAGGCACTGTTTGCCCAGTTGCGCCGTGCCGGGTGGCCGGTGTCGCCGGTGGTGCAGGGCAGGGTGCAACTTCAAGGGCATGCAGACCTGCGCCTGCAATTGATGGGCATCGACCCGCTGTCGCTGCCGGGCAGTGGCGCGGTGGCGGGGCAGCGCTTGAGCCAGGCGCAGATGCTGGCGTTCTTCGCGCCGCCGGGCCGCACCTGGGTCGCCCCGCAAACCTTGCAAGCCCTCGGGCTGCAAGCGGGTGAGCAACCCTTGACGCTGAACGGGCAGCGCCTGCCGCCGTTGCAGGCCCAAGCGGACATGGCGCCTGGGCTGTTGCTCACGGATATCGCTTTCGCCCAGCCGTTGCTGGGGATGCCCGAGCGCTTGTCACGCCTGTTGCTGGACAACGCTTTCGCCGCCGACCGCCCCACGCCGCCCGCCGGGCTCCAACTCAAGCAGGGCGAGGACAACAACCTCGCGCGGCTGACCGACAGTTTTCACCTGAACCTCGACGCACTGGGCTTTTTGTCCTTCGTAGTCGGGCTGTTTATCGTGCATGCCGCCATCGGCCTGGCCCTGGAGCAGCGGCGTGGGTTGCTGCGCACCTTGCGTGCCTGCGGCGTCAGCGCGCGTTGCCTGATCGTCGGCTTAGGGGTGGAGTAGGGTGCATTGGCGTTGCTCGGCGGCGTGCTCGGCGTGGCCAGCGGTTACCTGCTGGCCAGCCTGTTGCTGCCGGATGTGGCCGCCAGCCTGCGCGGTCTGTATGGCGCCGAAGTGCCGGGGCAATTGAGCCTGAACCCAGGCTGGTGGCTGGCCGGTTTGGGCGTTAGCCTGCTCGGCGCCTTGCTCGCCGGTGCCAGTAGCCTATGGCGTGCGGCGCGCCTGCCGTTGCTGGCGTTGGCCAATGCCCAGGCCTGGCACGAGGCCCACGGGCGCTGGTTGCAGCGTCAAGGCTATGTGGCCGCCTTCGCGCTGCTGGTGGCCCTGTTGGCGCTGTGGCGCGGCGATAGCCTGGCCGCCGGCTTTGTGTTGATGGCCGCGTTGCTGCTGGGTGCCGCCCTGGGGTTGCCGGTGTTGCTTAACGGCTTGCTCAAAGCAGTGCTGGGCCGCAGTCGCTCGGTGCTCGGCCAATGGTTTCTCGCCGATTGCCGTCAGCAACTGCCGGCCCTGAGCTTGGCGCTGATGGCGTTGCTGTTGGCGCTGGCCGCCAATATCGGTGCCGGTTCCATGACCTCGGGCTTTCGCCATACATTCAATCATTGGCTGGAACAACGCCTGACCGCCGAGCTGTACCTCAACCCCCAAAGCCCGGCCCAGGCCGAGCAACTGGGCACCTGGCTGGCGCAGCAACAACGGGTGCGTGCGGTACTGCCCACCTGGCAGGTGGCGGTGCAGGTGCAAGGCTGGCCGGCGGACCTGTCAGGGGTGGTCGACGATCCCACCTATCGGCAGCACTGGCCGTTGCTGGAAGCGGCGCGCGCGCCTTGGGATCAATTGCGTGACGGCGACAGCGTGATGCTCAGCGAGCAACTGGCGCGCCGCCTGGCCGTCAATCTGGGCGACACGCTGAACCTGTCGACGCCGCAGGGGCCGTGGACGCCGAAGGTGGTAGGCATCTACGCCGACTACGGCAACCCCAAGGGCCATCTGCTGATCAATGCCACCCACTTGCTCAGCCACTGGCAGGGCCTGTCGCCGTCGCGTTTCAACCTGCGGGTCGCGCCGTCCGATGTGCCAGCGCTGATCCTTGACCTGCAACGGGTGTTTGCCCTGGAGGACAGCCGCATCATCGATCAGCAGCAACTCAAGGGCTGGTCGAGCCAGGTGTTCGAACGCACCTTCGCCGCCACCGCCGCGCTCAATAGCCTGACCCTCGGCGTGGCGGGCGTGGCGTTGTTCATCAGCCTGCTGACCCAGAGCCAGAGCCGCCTCGGTCAACTCGCACCGCTGTGGGCGCTGGGCGTGACGCGGCGACAATTGATGCTGCTCAACCTCGGCCAGACCTGGCTGCTGGCGGTGCTCACCTTGTGCCTGGCGCTGCCGCTGGGGCTGCTGTTGGCGTGGTGCCTGGACGCGGTGATCAATGTGCAGGCGTTCGGCTGGCGCCTGCCGTTACAGGTGTTCCCATGGCAATTGGCGCAATTGCTGGGCTTGGCACTGCTGGCCACGTTGCTGGCTTCGGCCTGGCCGCTGTGGCAGTTGTATCGCAGCCGTCCGGCGGACTTGTTGAGGACATTTGCCCATGAAGGTTAGGTCGTTGTGTTGGGCTGTGCTGTGGCTGCTGGCGGCCTGCGATAAAGCCCCTGCGCCCGCGGAAAGCTTCGCCGGCCTTGGCAGCGATGCGGCGGACTTTGCCCAAGTGGTGCCCGGCAAAGTCTTCAGCTTTCCCGAAGACCATGGCCCCCACGCGGGGTATCGCATCGAATGGTGGTACGTCACCGCCAATCTCAAGGATGCCCAGGGCAATCAGTTCGGTGTGCAGTGGACATTGTTTCGCAACGCCTTGAAGGCCGGGCCCACCCAACCGGGCTGGCACGACTCCACCCTGTGGCTCGGACATGCAGCCGTCACATCTGCCACCCGCCACTACGCCGCCGAACGCTTTGCCCGTGGCGGCGTGGGCCAGGCCGGGGCGCAAGCGGCGCCGTTCAATGCCTGGATCGATGACTGGAATTTCGCCAGCCGCCCCGGTGCCACCCGCGCATTGACCGACATGCAACTCAAGGCCCACGGTGCGCAATTTGCCTACGACCTGCGCCTGACCTCCCAGCGCCCGCTGGTGTTACAGGGCGACAACGGCTACAGCCGCAAATCCGATCAGGGCCAGGCGTCGTATTACTACAGCCAGCCATTTTTTAGCGCCGAGGGCAGCGTAAGCATTGATGGCAAGACCTATCAGGTCAGCGGCCCCGCCTGGCTCGACCGCGAATGGAGCAGCCAACCGCTGAGCGCCAGCCAGAGCGGCTGGGACTGGTTCTCCCTGCACCTGGATCGCGGCGCACAACTGATGCTGTTCCGGGTGCGGCAAACCGACGGTGCGCCCTACCTGACCGGCACCTGGATCGACCGCGAAGGCCATACCCAGACCCTGCACAATGGCGATATCCAACTGACGCCGTTGCACACTACCGCCATCGATGGGCGCCAGATACCGACGCGCTGGTCGCTGAAGATCCCCAGCAAACAGCTGGACATCACCACCGAGGCGCTTAACCCGAACGCCTGGATGAGCCTGAGTATTCCGTACTGGGAAGGCCCGGTGCGCTTTGACGGTGGGGTGGGTTACTTGGAGATGACCGGCTATTAGGGGTGTTTCCGTAGGCGCTATTTCCTCACCCAGTAGGCAACTTCCCAAATGCGCTTTACCCCACCTGCGCTTGTGTCCGGGGCGTAGGCGCTTGCTTATATTTCCACGCCATCTTCTTTGCATCCCGGATGTAGGGCATGGCGCAGAGCTATATCAACGACCGCACCACGGACTACCACAGCTTGAAATCCCGCCTGATGGGCAGCGCCCCGACCCGACAACGTTCCGAACATTTTGATGTGTTGAACCGACACCTGCGCCCCGGCCTGGTCACGCCGGGGCAGTTGGTGATTATTCCCGATCCCCACAGCGTGAGTTGTTCCGGCGAGGAAGCCTGGTTGATGCGGCATGCCGAAGCAGTGCGACGCAACCTGGACATGAACTCATCCACCGGCAAGGCCTTGATCGGCAACTATGACTTGTTACAAAGCTTTATGACATACAGCTCCATAGGCATCGGCAGCGCCACAGCGGCTTGGGCGCGGCATCTTAATGACGTGGCGCAGACCTTGGAAGAAATCGAGCAGTTGCATCAGCGCTTGAAAGACGGCGCATTGGACCGCGATGCCTTTATCCAACAGCGCCAGACCCTGTTCCGCCGCCTGGACCTGCAACTGCAAGGCGCGGCACGTTTTGGCACAGGGCTGCAGGGGCATGAATCGTTGAAAAAGGTGCTGGGAATATCGACCAAAAGCTATCTGCATAAAGGTGAGATCGCCGGGTATGCACAGCGGATTCGGGAGACCGCGCAAATGTCGAAGTGGTTGGGCAAGGGGACCTATCTGGGCGTGGCGCTGGATGTGGGTGTGGCGGGATTGGAGATCAAGGAGGCGTGTGTGACGGGGCGGGAGGCGCAGTGCAGGAAGGCGAAGTATGTGGAGA
>NZ_JAEILC010000173.1:0-6991 GCF_016307435.1 Pseudomonas sp. S4_EA_1b
GTCCACGGGGTTGGGCTGGGGAGAAGCTTAACATTCTGCCTGTTCGGCGTGACACGAATCCGAAACCCTCCCACTTGTATGACAACACTACACATAAAGACCTATTAGGGTCCTTTGAGAGAGACTACACTCCGGGCTTAACAACCGCCAAAAAACCCAACGAAAGCTGACAAATAACCAAAATACTCACTGAATGGCGGGCTTTATAAGAACAAATCCCGAGCAGTGCATTGCGACCCCAAGACAACTACTTGTATGATGTCTATTAACAAAACGCACAAACCCGAATAAAAATAATCAGGGGGAGTCTTGAATTGTGAACAATTCAAACCACGCAGCTGTTGCTTCAGAACGCAGNNTCAACTACATCGACCGGGTCAATATCGGCTTCGTGCGAACGCACATGGAGCATGACCTAGGCATCGGCGCGGCCGCCTATGGCTTTGGCGCCGGGCTGTTTTTCATTGGGTATGCCCTCTTCGAAGTGCCCTCCAATATGCTGCTGCAAAAGGTCGGCGCGCGTATCTGGCTGACCCGCATTATGTTCACCTGGGGCATCGTCGCCACGTTGATGGCGTTTATCCAGAACGAAACCCACTTCTACATTCTGCGTTTTCTGCTGGGAGTGGCCGAGGCTGGTTTCTTCCCAGGAGTGATCTACTACTTCACACGCTGGCTGCCGGGTGTGGAGCGCGGCAAAGCCATCGCGATTTTCCTCAGCGGCTCGGCGGTGGCCTCGCTGATCTCCGGCCCGCTGTCGGGTGCACTGCTGCAGATCGAAGGGTTTGGCCTGCACGGTTGGCAGTGGATGTTCGCCATCGAAGGCCTGGCCTCGGTGGCCATCGGGTTCTTCGTGTGGTTCTGGCTCGATTCCAAGCCCCACGACGCCAAATGGATGACCCGCGAAGAACAGGACGCACTGGTGGGCGCCATCGACCAGGAACAACGCGAGCGCGAGGCGCTGACCAGCGTCAAGCCGACCCTCGGCCAACTGCTCAAAGACCGCCAGATTCTGTTGTTCTGCGCGCTGTACTTCTGCATCCAACTGACCATTTACGCCGCAACCTTCTGGCTGCCGAGCATCATCAAGAAGATGGGCGACCTCAGCGATGTGCAGGTGGGTTTCTTTAACTCGATCCCGTGGCTGATCTCGATCATCGCCATGTATGCCTTCGCCTCGCTGTCGGGCAAGTTCAAATTCCAGCAGGCCTGGGTCGCGGCGGCGCTGTTGATTGCGGCGGCGGGCATGTTCATGTCCACCACCGGCGGGCCGATCTTCGCCTTTGTGGCGATCTGCTTCGCGGCGATTGGTTTCAAGTCGGCGTCTTCGCTGTTCTGGCCGATCCCCCAGGGCTATCTGGATGTGCGCATCGCCGCGGCGGTGATCGCGCTGATCAACTCCATCGGCAACCTGGGCGGCTTTGTTGCGCCAACCACGTTTGGGTTCCTGGAGCAGACCACCGGCTCGATCCAAGGCGGCCTCTACGGCCTGGCCGGCACCTCGGTACTGGCCGCGATCCTGGTGTTCTTCGCCAAGACCTCGCCCTCGTCCACCTTGACCGCGCCCGGCAGCGTGCCCAGCGCCGCCCTCAGCAAACCTCTTTAAGCTCAACCAGGAACCTGCCATGACTACGCCAATCGTCACTCACTTTCAGGTCATCCCCGTGGCCGGCCACGACAGCATGCTGCTCAACCTCAGCGGCGCCCATGGGCCATTTTTTACGCGCAATATCGTGATTCTCAAGGACAGCAGCGGCCACACTGGCGTCGGCGAAGTACCCGGCGGCGAACGCATCCGCGAAACCCTGGAAGACGCGCGCAGCCTGGTGATCGGCCAACCCATCGGCCAGTACCAGCGCATCCTCAACCGCATGCGCAGCACTTTTGCCTCGCGGGATGCCGCCGGGCGTGGCCTGCAGACCTTTGACCTGCGCATCACCATCCATGCGGTGACCGCCATGGAAGCCGCCTTGCTCGACTTGCTGGGGCAGTTTCTCGAAGTGCCGGTGGCCGCACTGCTCGGCGAAGGCCAGCAGCGCGATGCGGTGAAAATGCTGGGCTATCTGTTCTACGTCGGCGACCGTACGGCCACCGACCTGGCCTATCGCAACGAGGCCGACAGCGATGATGCGTGGTTCCGCCTGCGCCATGAAACCGCCCTGACCGCCGAGGCGGTAGTGCGCCTGGCCGAGGCGGCCCAGGCCAAATATGGCTTCAATGACTTCAAGCTCAAGGGCGGCGTGCTAAGCGGCGATGCCGAAATCGAAGCGGTCACCGCACTGGCCGAACGCTTCCCCGAGGCACGCATCACCCTCGACCCCAACGGCGCCTGGTCGCTGAAAGAAGCCATCCGCCTGTGCCGCGACCAGCACCACGTACTGGCTTATGCCGAAGACCCCTGCGGTGCCGAAAACGGTTACTCAGGCCGCGAAGTCATGGCCGAATTCCGCCGCGCCACCGGGCTCAAGACCGCCACCAACATGATCGCCACCGACTGGCGCGAGATGGGCCACGCGATCCAGCTGCAATCGGTGGACATCCCCCTGGCCGACCCGCACTTCTGGACGATGCAAGGCTCGGTGCGCGTGGCGCAGATGTGCCACGAGTGGGGCCTGACCTGGGGTTCGCACTCCAACAACCACTTCGATATTTCCCTGGCGATGTTCACCCAAGTGGCCGCCGCCGCACCGGGCGACATCACCGCTATCGACACCCACTGGATCTGGCAGGACGGCCAACGCCTGACCCGCGAGCCGCTGAAAATCGAAGGGGGTTATGTGAAGGTGCCGACCCGGCCCGGCCTGGGGGTAGACATCGACATGGACGCCGTGGCCCACGCCCATGAACTGTACAAAGGCATGGGCCTCGGCGCGCGGGATGACAGCGTGGCGATGCAGTTCCTGATTCCGGGGTGGCGGTTTGATAATAAGCAGCCTTGCCTGGTGCGCTGAAGCCTTCAGGTAAAGCGGATAAATGTGGAAGGGGCGGAGCGACGATTCGACTTGCTCCGATAGACACAGGTATCCACACAAGTCTTAAAGGCTGACGCATAACCCTGTGAGCGGGCTTGCTGTGGTGAGCGGGCTCGCTGTGGTGAGCAGGCTTGNNGCCCCAAACCCAGGCACCTCGGAGTGTCAGATGAAACCACATTGCCTGGAGTGGGGCCGCTTCGCAGCCCAGCGCAGGGCAAGCCTGCTCACCACGGAATTCACGGCCTCTCCCCAGCGCTACTCACGCTTAGCTCCGCTTGGGCAACGTCCAATTCGGCCGAATGAAGTGGCAGGTATACCCGTTGGGTATCCGCTCCAGGTAATCCTGATGCTCCGGCTCCGCCTCCCAGAACTCCCTTGCAGGCTCTATCTGCGTAACCACAGGCCCCGGCCATAGCTGGGAAGCATCCACGTCAGCCGCGGTGTCTTCGGCAATCTCCCGTTGCTGCTCGCTCAGGTAGTAAATCGCCGAACGATAGCTTGGCCCCAGATCATTGCCCTGCCGATTCGGCGTGCTGGGGTCATGGATCTGGAAAAAGAACTCAAGGATCTGTCGGTAGGAAATCACCGCCGGGTCAAACACGATTTCAATCGCTTCGGCATGGTTGCCATGGTTGCGGTAGGTGGCATTCGGCACATCGCCGCCGGTGTAGCCGACGCGCGTGCGCAGCACGCCGGGGTAGCGTCGCAGCAGGTCCTGCATGCCCCAGAAGCAGCCGCCGGCGAGGATGGCGGTTTCGGTTGGGTTGGTCATGGTGTGTCCTTGCGCTTGGTGGATATGGGGATAGTTATGGGGTGATATCGGGCAATACCAAGCTGGATCGCGGAAAAACGACCGCTGGGCCACCAATCGCCAGCCGTATCTCCCTGGGCCGCGTTGGTCTGCAGGATGATATAGGCGCTGCGGTTGCAGCGATCTTGTCCGATGACATGGCCTGGGCTAATGGGACGACGTTTGATATCTCGGGCGGGCAACTGTTGTAGCTTGGTTGTACGGGATCATTTTTGATCCCATTGCGTATTCATAGCCGCAGTGGTAGCCACCATGATTTCCCATGTTTGTTTAGGCGTAGGTGATTTTGATCGGGCCTTTGCTTTCTACTCAAAAATAATGGCCGACTTAGACCTCACGTTAAAATTCTGCGAAGCGAGTAAGCCGTGGGCCGGTTGGGTCTCAAAAACCTCATCTCGCCCCCTTTTCGTCATAGGTGTAACGGCTTGCAATCGAAAACGACCGTGCTCGCAATCAACGCATTTTTCGGCTCAGATTAATTGCGCCTGACGGAGCTCTCTGACTCACATTAGCTGCGAGCGAGCTTGCATTGATCTGCGCCGGCTTGCATTCCATTGTTACGGGCTCACATTATTTGCGACTGATCGGTCGTCCATCAAACGAGGGTTTGTTGGACGGTCGAGCGGAGTTCGGTCGCCCTGCGGTAAAACGGCATTATCTGCATCCAACAACAGTTTCCACTTTTCAATATCCGACTACACTGGATATTTGTTGAATATCTGGACGAAACCAGGCTGATTGGATATGCCCGCGTCTCAACTGACGACCAGCTCCTTGATCTGCAACGCGATGCGTTGCTGAAAGCGGGTTGCGAGCGCGTGTTCGAAGACACTGCCAGCGGTGCCAAAGCCGAACGGGTTGGCCTGACTGCTTTGCTGGCCACGTTGCACCCGGACGACACCGTGGTGATTTGGCGTCTGGATCGACTGGGACGCTCACTGAAAGATCTGATCCGGCTGGTCGAGCAACTGGATGTAACCGGCGTTGGCTTGCGCAGCTTGCAAGAAAGCATCGACACCGCCTCGATTGGTGGCCGCCTGGTGTTCCATCTGTTTGTTGCCCTGGCCGAGTTCGAGCGCAACTTGATCCGCGAGCGCACTCAGGCGGGACTGTCGGCAGCCCGCCCACGCGGTCGTAAGAGGGGACGTAAGAAGCGACTCGACCCAGCCAAGCAAGAGCTAGCTTTGAGCCTTTACCACGAACGAAAACACACGGTGGCGGAGATCTGCCGTTTGATGGGTATCGGTCGTTCAACGCTCTACAACTACCTGACCGAGGCTGAACGTAATGCCCAGCGGGCGGCATAGCCCTATCCCTGACGACTCGCCGATGCAGTTGCGGCAGCGGCTTGACCGTTTGCCGAAGAAAAAGCCCGGAGCGAACGGCCCAGGTGACGGCGGTCGCTGAGTTGAACGGCGTATCTCCCAGTACCGTGTACCGAGCGCTGAACCTCCTCCATATAACCCATGCGGCCCCACAGGGCCGATCACGGTAAACCTCGCGTGTTGCAGCAGGGCGAACTGGAACGCTACTGCGAGTTGATTGCGGCACTGAAACTGCGCACGACCAATAAGCAGGGCCGACACCTTTCCACCCATCGTGCTATCGAGCTGCTGGAAGACTACGGCGTGGAGACTGCTCAAGGCTTGGTCAAGGCGCCAAAGGGCCTGTTGAGCCGTCCGACCATCAATCGCTACTTGTCCCTATGGCGATTGGATCAGTCGCGGCTGTTGCGGCAACCGCCTGCCGTACGGTTTCAAGCGCAGCACAGCAACGACTGTTGGCAGTTCGACTTGTCGCCTTCCGACCTCAGCACATCGATAAGCCAGAGTGGGTCGACCCGGCCAGAGGCGAACCAACGCTGATGTTGTTCAGCGTGGTCGACGACCGCAGCGGCGTGGCTTACCAGGAATACCACTGCGTATACGGTGAGGACGCGGAATCGGCGTTGCGTTTTTTGTTCAACGCCATGGCACCGAAGGCTGATCCTACATTTGCGTTCCAGGGTCGCCCGAAGATGATCTACCTGGACAATGGCCCGGTGGCCAAGCGCCGAGTGTTCCAGAAGGTTATGCAGGCACTGGGCATCGAGTGGCAGACGCATCTGCCCGCCGGCAAAGATGGAACACGCACCACGGCCCGCTCAAAGGGCAAGGTTGAACGACCATTTCGCACGGTGAAGGAAGCTCACGAGACGCTGTATCACTTCCATAAGCCGGAAACCGAAGCCCAGGCCAACGAGTGGCTGATGCGTTACCTAGTGCGTACCTACAACATGCAACGCCATCGTAACGAGCCACATTCGCGGATTGAGGATTGGTTGGCCAACTTACCTGCCGAGGGGCTGCGCGAGATGTGTACCTGGGAGCAGTTCTGTCGCTTTGCCCGCGAGCCGGAGCGCCGCAAGGTCGGCGTGGATGCCCGTGTCACCATCGACGGCACGACCTTTGAGGTCGAGCCGGAAATGGCGGGGGAATTCGTGGTGTTGCTGTGGGGGCTGTTCGATAACGAACTCTATGCCGAATTCGATGGCGAGCACTTCGGCCCTTACTATCCGGTCTCCGGGCCGATTCCGCTGCATCGATACCGAGCGTTCAAGCGCGGCAAGGTTGATGAGCGATCCGATCGCATCCGCTCATTGGCCGATCAGTTGGGATTACCCATCGCCGCCCTGGCCGGGAACGACGTGCGACTGACACCGTCTGTCGCGCCCATGGAATTGCCATGTCAGCCCTTCGATGTCGAAGCGCACGAGTACCACTTTCCCTGCGTTATCGCCGGTAAGCTGGCCATTGCCAACGAACTGGCGCAGCCGTTGGCCAAACTCTCGGACGCAGATCAAGCGTTTATCCACCAGGTGCTGAGCGAGACTTTGATTCGACGTGTGGTCTTGGAGCGCGTCAGGGGCTACTTCCGCCACAAAAAAACTGGAGAAGAATATGCGGGTTGAAGTGATGCAGCACTACGGATTGACATTACCGTTGAACCAGGCCGGTTATTTTGAGACCGCCCATCACCAGCAACTGATCAAAGACATCAAGGGCGCGATCTTCGAAGGCCGTCTGATTGCACTCTGTGGCGTCATCGGCAGCGGCAAAACCGTGATGCTGCGCCGGCTTCAGCACATCATGGAGGCCGAGAAGAAAATCACCGTCTCCAAGTCTTTCGCCATCGAGAAGCACAGCATCAAGCTGGCCACCTTCATCGC
>NZ_JAEILC010000173.1:7056-7794 GCF_016307435.1 Pseudomonas sp. S4_EA_1b
AACAAACGCCCGGCGGCCCTGTTCGTGGATGAAGCTCACGATCTGAACGGTCATACCCTGACAGGGCTTAAGCGCTTGATGGAACTGGTCGAGGATGGTGACGGCCCGCTGTCGGTGGTGCTGGCCGGGCATCCCAAGCTGCGCAATGACCTGCGTCGCCCGAGGATGGAGGAAATCGGCTACCGCACTGACATCTTCTCGCTCGATGGTATCGCCGGCAGCCAGCGTGAGTACATTCATTGGCTGCTGGAAACCTGTACGGAGGGCAAGGTCGAGGCGGAATCGATTCTGACCGAGGAAGCCGTCGATCTACTGGTCACCAAGCTGCGTACGCCGCTGCAAATTCAACTGCACTTGAGCCTGTCTTTGGAGGCTGGCTATTTGACCGGTGAAAAACCCGTTTCGGCGGAACTGGTGGAGTCCGTGTTGTCGCGGCAACTGGATGACCTTGAACCGACCCTGACGCGCCATGGTTACCGTATCAAAGATCTGGTCGAGCAGTTCGACGCTCGGCCCAATGAGATCAAGGCGCTGTTCAGTAATGTGCTCGATCCGGCCCGAGCCGCTGAGCTGCGCGACAAGATGCTGGCAGCAGGGCTGACGATTTAACACGGGGCGCAGAATTCGGGAAAAAACGTACGTTTAGCCAGTGCCCGTTATTCAAGTAGGCGCTGGCTTAAGTGCACGTTTTGTTTCTGAGCGCCCCAAACTCGTCGGGTGAAGTCCGGACATTTTTCC
>NZ_JAEILC010000174.1:0-30149 GCF_016307435.1 Pseudomonas sp. S4_EA_1b
GCCCTACCGCGCCTAGACTCTGTTCAAGTTGTTTCAACGGACAGAGGATTTATCATCATGGGCAAACGTCATCCCAATCTCCCCGCCTGGCAGTGGCGCCATTACCCGCAGAACCATCAGCATCCGACCAATCTGGCGTTGCATCTGATCGCGGTGCCGCTGTTTATCATCGGTTTTTTGTTGATCGTGTCCGGGGTGTTCAGCCTGAGCGTGGCCAGTTTTGCGGTGGGTGTGGTCGGTATCCTGGCAGGGCTGGCGTTGCAGCGTCATGGGCATAGCCTGGAAGCTCAGGCCAGTGAGCCGTTCAGTGATCGCAAAGATGCGGTGCAACGCCTGGTGGTCGAGCAGTTCGTGACTTTTCCGCGCTTTGTGTTGAGTGGCGGTTGGTGGCGCGCCTGGCGGCAGCGCCAACGGCATTGAGGGTCAGGCGAATACCACCACGGTCTGGCGGCTGATGGCGATCAGTTCACCGCTCGGGCTCCACAGTGCGGCAGCGGCGTGACCGTAGCCGTCGCGGGCGTGTTCGATGTTGACGTAGTACTGGCACCAGTCGAGGGTGGTGAGGTTTGCCAGCGGCTGGATGAATTCGATGGTCCAGGTCAAGGTGCTACCGGGGGCCGGTTTCTTCAGGTGCGGCAGCAGCGCCGGAGGCCAGGCGTCGACCAGCGCGAGGATGTGCGCCTCGGTCAGCGGCTCTTGTTTCACATCGCCACGCAGTCGGACCCAACCACCCATCTCGCGGGATTTGTTACCGGTAAACGGCAGGCCTCCGACACTCCAGCGCATGGCCAAGTGGCGCATGAATTCAGGCGTCACCCCTTTGATATAGGGCAGCTCCTGGCATTCGTCCCAGTGTTTGAACATGGGTGGCGGCTCGCTGGGGACGTCGATTTCCGACGTTCGAGACCCACCAAAGCTGGCCTGCACCAGTGTCGCGACTTCGCCGTTCTGCACCACGCGTCCGAGCAACTGGCTGACGGCCTTGCCTTCGCGCAACACTTCAACTTGATAACTGGCCGGCACATCAGGCGCCACCGGCCCCACAAAGGTCACTGCCAGCGAGCGCAGCGGGCGATCGCCAGGGACTTGGGCACGCAGGGCTTCGTATTGCAACGCTGCCACTAGCCCTCCGAAGGTCGCACGGCCCTGGGCCCAGTCGGCGGGGATGGTCACGTCCAAGGGGTTATGACGGGCAGCGTCGAGCAAATCACTAAAGTGCATGGCGACCTCAAAGCGAGAAACAGAAGACAGGATCTTAACCATCCTACCTACAGTGAACAGCGCCTATTCCGGCCAAAAACCGGACCGTCTCAGAAGCAATGAGCGCTGAGTTTGTCCAGTACACGGTCGGACTCGCCCTCGGCCTTGACCAGGGTGCGCTGCCACACCGCCACGCAGGGCTGCAGGTCCGCCTGCTGTTCAGCTTGGGCCAGCCACTGTAGGCAATCGTGCCAGTCGCCAAGCACGGCCTGGGCTTTCTTGAGACGGGGGACGGCATTGGCGGGGAGCTTATCCAACTGCGGGTAAGCCTCGGCGGCGTAGCGCACACGCTTGATCAATAAGCGCAGACGATGCCGATCATGGCCCGGCTCTTTGAGCGCTGCGCCAAGGTTATGCCACTGCTTGGCCAAGCGCTTTTCGATGCGCGTGCGCAGCCCTTTGAGCAGTTTCTGGTGTTCGGAGGCCCGAATAAAGCGCGGAAAAGCGTCCAGAATCTGTAACAACTGCGCAAGCTCAGGGGATTGAGCTACGTGACGATAGGCATCGGGCTGCGGCCGCAAGCGTCGATCCGCCGCCTCGTGATGGCCGTGCTGGTGCAAGTAAGCGGCCAGCACTTCCCGATCACGCAGGGGGGTAGTCAACTGACCGACAGCGCTGGCGGCGACTTCCAGTTGCTCCACACCCGGCAGCCCGCGCAAAGGTCGTAACAGGCTGCGCAAGCGGCGCACGGTGGTGCGCAGGTCGTGCAGGGCTTCATCATCAGTGACGGCGGCAAGACGAGCCTGACAGCTCAGTAACCCCACTTCCAGGCCAATGACCTGGGCGACTAGCTGATCGACCAACGCTGACATCACTTGCTCCCCTGACGATGAACATTCCCCGACGATTCAAGATGCCCAACTCGGATCAGCGACCGGCGCGGGACTCACGAATGTAGAAGCGCGCTTTCTCGGCTTTGTTGGCACAACCTTCGAAGGCTTCGAATTGCTGTTGGGTCTTGGCGCCGGTCAACAGCGACAAGGCTTTAGAGTAGCTCACGGTACCGGCAAAGCCTTCGGCCTTGGCCAGGTCCAGTTCTTTCCAGGCGGCGTCCAATTGCGATCCGCAGCTGTCACGGTAGGCGGTTTTGCCGGCACAACCGGCCAAGGCCAACACGATCACAGGCACACACATCCAGGCTTTCATTGATGACACCTCAAAAGGAAGAAACAGTCGTACGGAATAGACGTTGCCTACAAGGAAAAGTGCCTTGTCCGCCAAGGGGAAATCATACTCGCCTATTGCCAGAGCATACTCGAGCCGCGTGGCTATTCTGGAAAATATAGTTCAGGCAGGCCGCGAAGATTGAAGCCGCCCCCTCAATGGGTGCATTGTGGGCGGCAGTCTGGGGAAGGACATGAACCATGAAGAAACGTGTTGCCTTGGTGCTCGGGTCCGGTGGGGCCCGCGGCTACGCCCATATCGGGGTGATCGAAGAGATCGAACGACGCGGCTATGACATCGCCTGTATCGCCGGGTGTTCCATGGGGGCCGTGGTCGGTGGTATCTACGCCGCCGGTAAGCTGGACGAGTATCGCCGCTGGATAGAAAGCCTCGATTACCTGGATGTGCTGCGCCTGGTGGACGTGAGTTTTCGCCTGGGGGCGATCCGCGGTGAGAAGGTCTTCGGGCAGATCCGCAAGATCGTCGGCGAGCTGAATATCGAAGAACTGCGCATCCCCTACACCGCCGTGGCCACCGACCTGACCAATCAGCAGGAAATCTGGTTCCAGGAAGGTTGCCTGCACCAGGCCATGCGCGCGTCGGCGGCTATTCCCAGCCTGTTCACGCCGGTGATGCAAGGCAATCGCATGCTGGTGGACGGCGGTCTGCTCAACCCGCTGCCGATCGTGCCGGTGGTGTCGAGCCACTGTGACTTGATCATTGCCGTCAACCTCAACGCCACCAACCAGAAGCACTATCAGTTACCGGTCATTCAGCGCCCACCGGCGTTCAAGAGTCGTTTCAACAGCCTGGCCAAGTCGCTGGGTTCGCACTTGCCGTTTCGCCGCAAACAGGCCGAGCAGTTAATGAAGCTTGAGCAGGAAGCCTTGCAGGCTCAGGCGGCGGATATCAACCCGTGGCTGGAGTCGGCCGAGCCCGAATCGCAGCAACCGGCGGCCGCGCCGGAAAAACCCGGGGCGCCGAAGTCGGCGACCGGTTCGTTCATCATCGATAACGTCGGCCCCGCATCGCTGCTGGATTTGATCAACCAGAGTTTTGAGGTGATGCAGACGTCGTTGGCGCAGTACAAAATCGCCGGTTATCCGCCGGATGTGCTGATCAACGTGCCCAAGCGGGTGTGCCGGTTTTTTGAGTTTTACAAGGCGCCAGAGTTGATCGCCCTCGGGCGGGAGATCGCGAGCGATACGCTGGATCGGTACGAGAGTGAGCAGCCTTGAAGGCGTCGGTATGACGGGTGACGCCATCGCGAGCAAGCCCGGCTCCCACAGGGGATTGCAAGGGGGCATGCCCGCGACTCGAACACAGGAAACTGATCTACGCCCCCACTAATCGATACCCTACCCCGGCCTCGGTCACGATAAACCTTGGCTGGGTCGGATCATCCGCCAGTTTCTGGCGCAGATGGCCCACCACGATGCGCAGGTAGTGGCTGTCTTCGGTATGGGTCGGGCCCCAGATGTCCTTGAGCAATTGTTGCTGGGTGATCACCCGCCCCGGATGGCGCGCCAGTTGCGCCAGCACTGCGTACTCCTTGCGGGTCAGTGCCACTTCGGCACCGTCCAACAGCACGCGGCGGTAGGCCAGGTCGACGGTCAGCGGGCCGAAGCACAGCGCGGCTTCCTGCGTCTCCCCCGCGGGGGCCTGGCGCAACAGCGCCCGAATCCGCGCCAGGAACTCTTGGATGCCAAAGGGTTTGGTCACATAGTCGTTGGCGCCGCCATCGAGGGCTTGGACTTTCTGTCCTTCGCTGGCGCGCACCGACAGCACCAGCACCGGCACCGTCGACCACTCTCGAAACTCGCGCAGCACTTGCTGGCCGTCCATATCCGGCAGGCCCAGATCCAGCACCAGCAAGTCCGGTTTGCTCAGCGCGGCCTGGGCCAGCCCTTCGCTGCCAGTGCCGGCTTCGATCACTTTGTAGCCCTGGGAGGCCAGGCTGATGCGCAAGAATTTGCGGATCTGCGGTTCGTCATCAATGACCAAAATCGTCGCGGTCTGGCTCATGGTGTTCCATCAAAATCCGTAGAAAAAACAGGGTAGCTCACGGCTCACGTTCCAAGCCAGGCTGGGTGGGCAACGGCAGGAACAGACTGATGCAGGTGCCGCGCCCATCGATGCCCTCGGCGACGCGAATATGCCCGCCGTGGGCGCCGACCATCCCTTGGCAGATCGCCAGCCCCAGGCCGGTGCCCTGCCCTCCACGGTCGCCACGCGCAGCGGTGTAGAACATATCGAAAATCTTCGCGCGCTCCTCCTCGGGAATGCCCGGCCCCTCATCAGCCACGGCAAAAAACAGCTGATTTTCCGCCACACCGGCACTCAGTTGCAGGCGCCCGTGGGGCGGCGAAAAGCGCGCGGCGTTCTCCAGCACATTGACCAGTGCCTGTTCGATCAATGCCGCATGCACATACAGCAGGGGCAATTCGGGCGGCACATTGGTGCTCACTTGCAACGGCGCCAGCACCGCGCGCAAACGGCCAAGGGCGCTGCCGACGATATCCCCGGGAGAGACCCAATCGCGCGCCAGCTTAAGCGCGCCGTGGCCCAGGCGCGTCATGTCCAACAAATTCTGGATATAGCGGTCGAGACGCTCGGCCTCATCGCGAGTGCCTTCGAGCAGTTCGCGCCGATCCTCCAAGGGAATCGCCTCGCCGAGGGCCAACAGGCTGTCGATGCTGCCGCGCATGGACGTCAACGGCGTGCGCAGATCGTGAGACACCGAGGCGAGCAAAGCGCTGCGCAGTTGCTCGGTTTCACCGTGCAAACGCGCGGACTCCAACTCTTGCGCCAGCTGTGCGCGGGCCAACGCTTGGGCCAGGGGCTGACTCAACGCCGTGAGTAGGCGACGGCGCTGGCCGCTCAATTCCAGGCCGGGTTTGGCGCTGACGCAGAGTAAGCCCAGTGGCCCCTCTTCCCCCGACAACGGCCACCACCACCAGCGCCCGAACGGTAAGGTGCCGGTGCCCATGCCCGCCGGCTGGTCGTGTTGCCAGGCCCAATCGGCGGCGGCGCGCTCGGCTTCGGTGAACGTCAGCGGGCCGCCGGTCTCGACCTTCCAGCCGCCCTGGCCGTCGCGGTTGACCAGGCACAGGTCCAGATCGCTCCAGCCCTCCAAGTGATGGGCAGCCGCGCTGATCACCGCTTGGCGGTCGGTGGCGGCGGTGAGTTTGCGTGACAGGTCCAGCAGCTCGCTGGTCTCTTCCTGGGTATCGCGCAAGGCTTGCAGCTGGCGACGCTGACGCGCGGCGAGGTTGCCGGTAAGCGCCGCCATCAGCAAGAAGAACAACAGCGTCAGTACGTCTTCTTCGCGCTGGATGGCAAACGAGAAGTTGGGCGGAATAAACAGAAAGTCATAGGTCAGGAATGACAGCGCGGCGCACACCAAAGAAGGCCCCAGGCTGCTGCGCACCGCCACCAGCAACACCGCCGCGAGGAACACCAGCGAGATATTCGGTAACGGCAGCGCGCTCGACACCGCCCACGCCACGCCGGTTGCCACCAAGGTAGCGACCACTGCCAGGGCGTAATCGAACCACTCCAGGCCGCGCACTTCCGGCAGACGCGGCGGGGCCGGGACATCGTCGCTGTCCAGCACATTGATTTCCAGGCCCCGGGCATTGCGCAGCAGGCGTGCCGCCAGGCCGCCACCGAACACGCGGCGGTGCCAGCGCATGCGCGACTGCCCCACCAGCAGCAGGCTGGCGCGGCGTTCGGCGGCGTGTTGGATCAGGGTCTTGGCCACCTCGCCGGCACGCAACAACACCACCTCCCCGCCAAGGCGCTCGGCCAGTTGCTGGGCGTTTTGCAGGCGCAGGCGTGATTGCTCGTCCCGTGCGCGACCGTTATCGATATGCACCAGGCTCCAGGGCAGATGCCGACGCTGCGCGACGCGGCTGGCGTGGCGCACCAGACGTTCGGCCTGCGCATCGCCATCCACGCCCACCAGCAAGCGCCCGCGCACAGCCGGGGCGTCTTGACCGAGTTGGCGGTAACCCTGGGCCAGATCAGCGTCGACATGGGCCGCGGCGGCCTGCATCGCCAGCTCGCGCAGGGCCGTCAGGTTGGTCTGGGTGAAGAACGCATCGATGGCTGCGCGCGCCTGTTCCGGCACGTAGACCTTGCCATCGCGCAGGCGCTCCAGCAGTTCGCGGGACGGCAGGTCGATCAGCAACAGCTCGTCGGCCTCCTGCAGCACCCAATCCGGCAGGGTTTCGCGGACCTGCACGCCGGTGATGCCACGCACTTGATCGTTGAGGCTTTCCAAGTGCTGGACGTTGACCGTGGTGAACACGTCGATACCGGCGGCCAGCAATTCCTGGATGTCCTGCCAGCGCTTTTCGTGACGGCTGCCGGGGGCGTTGCTGTGGGCCAGCTCGTCCACCAGCACCAGCTTGGGCTTGGCGGCGAGCAGGCCGTCGAGGTCCATCTCTTCCAGCATCACGCCGCGATACTCGCTGCGCACCAGCGGTTGCTGCGGCAAGCCGCTGAGCAAGGCTTCGGTCTCGGCGCGACCGTGGGTTTCGACTACGCCGGCGATCAATTTGACGCCTTGGCGCAGCTGGGTATGGGCGGCCTGGAGCATGGCGTAAGTCTTGCCCACCCCCGGCGCGGCGCCCAGAAAGACTTTGAGCCGGCCACGGCCGTGCCGGGGCAGATCGGCTAACAGGGCATCGGCGCGGCCGGAGTCGCTCATGCTCGGGGGTTCCTCAGGTGTTGATTGGTTGCGCTTCAGGCCGCCTTCGCGGGCAAGCCCGCTCCCACATGCGTACTCCTGTGGGAGCGGGCTTGCTCGCGAAGGCAGTTCACTGCTTACAATTTTTCCAAGGCCATGTTCAATGCCAACACATTCACCACTGGCGGGCCCACCAGCGGGCTTTCGATATGTTCATCGAGCAAGCGCTGCAAGGTCGACAACGGCACATTTCGCGCCGCCGCCACGCGCGCCAGTTGATAGGCAATCGCCTGCGGTGGCAAGTGTGGATCAAGACCGCTGCCAGAGGTAGTCAGCGATGCCAGAGGCACCGGCCCCTGACTCGGTACGAATTGCTTGGTCGCGTCATCGAAGATCCGCGTCGCCAGCGCCGGGTTGCTTGGGCCAAGGTTGCTGGCACTGCTTGAGACCGTCACAAAAGCGCCGGCCGATGGACGCGGGTGGAACCAGCGGTCACCGGTAAATTCCTGGGCGATCAGGCTGGAGCCACGCACTTTGCCGCTGGCATCGCGCACCAGGCTGCCGTTGGCCTGGTCGGGAAATGCGACCTGGGCGACACCGGTGACCACCAACGGGTAGGCGATGCCGGTGATCAGCGTCATCAGAACCAACAGGCTGATGGCTGGGCGAATGATAGGGGTCATGTTCATATCCTCAATCAGTTGAGATACCCGCTGGCGAGGGCGCCGGGGCACTGCCCGAGCAAACTCCCTCGCCACGGTTTGGAGTTACACCAAGTGCAAGGCGGTGAGCAGCATGTCGATGGCCTTGATGCCCACGAACGGCACCAGAATCCCGCCCAGCCCATAGATCAGCAGATTGCGGCGCAGCAACGCCGCCGCGCTCGCCGCCTGCACCCGCACACCGCGCAGGGCCAGTGGGATCAACACCACAATGATCAACGCGTTGAACACAATGGCCGACAGGATTGCGCTCTGCGGGCTCTGCAAGTGCATCACGTTGAGCACGCCCAATTGCGGATAGATCGAGGCGAACAGCGCCGGCAGGATCGCGAAATACTTGGCCACGTCGTTGGCGATGGAAAACGTGGTTAGCGCACCGCGCGTCACCAGCAGTTCCTTGCCGATCTGCACCACGTCCAGCAACTTAGTGGGGTCGCTGTCGAGGTCGACCATGTTGGCGGCCTCGCGGGCGGCCTGGGTGCCGTCGTTCATGGCCATGCCGACGTCTGCCTGAGCCAGCGCCGGGGCGTCGTTGGCGCCGTCGCCGCACATCGCGACCAGGCGACCGTCGTTCTGTTCATGGCGAATGCGCGCGAGCTTTTTCTCCGGGGTGGCTTCGGCGAGCACGTCGTCCACGCCCGCTTCGGCGGCAATCGCGGCGGCGGTCAGCGGGTTGTCGCCGGTCACCATCACGGTGCGAATCCCCAGTTTGCGCAGCTCGGCGAACCGTTCGCGAATTCCAGGCTTGACCACGTCCTTGAGGTGAATAGCACCGAGTAACTTGCCATCGGCGCACACCAGTAAAGGCGTGCCGCCGCTTTGGGCGATTTTGTCGACTTCCCGCGACAGCGCCGCCGGCAGGCCGTCCCGTGGCAGGCCGATAAACGCCAGCAACGAATCCACTGCGCCTTTGCGGAACACACGGCCCTGGTAGTCGACACCGGACAAGCGGGTTTCGGCGCTGAACGGAACACCGGTCAACTCATCCACCGTAGGCTCGGCCTGAGGATGCAAGGCGCGCAGGTATTCGACGATGGATTTGCCTTCAGCGGTGTCATCGGCCAGGGATGCCAGCAGCGCGCCTTCGGCCAATTCCCGCCCGCTCACGCCTGGCGCGGCAAACACCGCCGCGCAACGGCGGTTACCAAAGGTGATGGTGCCGGTCTTGTCGAGCATCAGCACATGCACGTCCCCCGCCGCTTCCACGGCACGACCGGACTTGGCGATCACATTCAGGCGCACCAGGCGGTCCATGCCGGCGATGCCGATAGCCGACAACAAGCCGCCGATGGTGGTAGGAATCAGCGTCACCAGCAGTGCGACGAGGAACACCAACGGTAAGCTGCCATTGGCGAAATGGGCGAATGGCTGCAGGGTCACCACCACCAGCAGGAAGATCAGGGTCAGACCGATCAGCAGGATATCCAGCGCGACTTCATTGGGGGTTTTCTGGCGTTTGGCGCCTTCCACCAACGCGATCATGCGGTCCAGCGTGGATTCGCCGGGGTTGGCGGTAATGCGGATCAGCAGCCAGTCGGAGACCAGCCGCGTGTTGCCGGTGACGGCCGAACGGTCGCCGCCGGACTCCCGGATCACGGGCGCGGATTCCCCGGTGATCGCCGCCTCGTTGACCGCGGCGATGCCTTCGATCACCTCGCCGTCACCGGGGATCATCTCCCCAGCGGCGACGCGCACCACATCACCTTTACGCAGGCTGGTGGCCGGCACCACCTTGAAGCTGCCATCGGCTTCCTGACGGCGTGCGCTGAGCCCTTCGCTACCGGCCTTGAGGCTGTCGGCGCGGGCCTTGCCACGCCCCTCGGCCAAGGCTTCGGCGAAGTTGGCGAACAGCACGGTGAACCATAGCCACACTGCGATCTGCACAGCGACGAAGGTGGGCACCGCGGTGTCCGGCACAAAGCACAACACGGTGGTGAGGATAGCGGTGAGTTCCACCACCAGCATCACTGGCGAGCGTTGCAACTGACGTGGGTCGAGCTTGACGAACGCTTGGATCAGCGACGGGCGCCACAGAGCGGAAATCGCGGTTTTAGCCGGCTCCTGGGGTTTGACCGGAGCGGCGTTTTTTACAGGCATATTCATTTTCATATCCCTCAGAAGCCCATGCTCAGGTGTTCAGCAATTGGGCCCAGTGCCAGCGTCGGTAGGAAGGTCAGGCCGCCCACCAGCAAGATGGTCACGGTCAACAGCGTCACAAACAGTGGGCCGTGGGTCGGGAAGCTGTTCTGGCCAATGGGTGCGGCCTTTTTCATCGCCAGGCTGCCGGCCAGGGCCAGTATCGGGAGGATGTAACCGAAGCGGCCGATCAACATGCCCAGGCCCAACATCAGGTTGTGGAACGGCGTGTTGGCACTCAGGCCGCCGAACGCTGAGCCGTTGTTGGCGCTGGCTGAGGTGTAGGCATAGAGCAACTGGCTGAAGCCGTGGGGTCCAGGGTTGCTGATGGCGGAAGCCGGGCCCGGCAGGCTGGCGGCGATAGCACCGAGTACCAGCACGCCCACCGGCATCACCAGCAGGGTCACCACCAGCAGTTGCACTTCCTTGGCCTGGAGTTTCTTGCCAAGGTATTCCGGGGTGCGGCCAATCATCAGGCCGGCGAGGAATACCGCGATCAACACGTTGAGCAACATGCCGTACATGCCGGCGCCGACGCCGCCGAAGATCACTTCGCCGACCATCATATTGACCAGCGCCACCATCCCGCTGAGGGGGCTGAGGCTGTCCTGCATGCCGTTGACCGAACCGTTAGACGCGGCGGTGGTGGTCACCGACCACAGCACGGTGCCGGTGGTGCCGAAGCGCGCTTCCTTGCCTTCTAGGGGTGCGGTTTGCTCCACCGCCGGGTTGTTCAGGGTTGGGTTGGGCTGGTACTCGGACCACAGCGAGGTCGCGCCGCCGATCAGGAATAACGCCAGCATGCATCCGAGGATCGCGCGGCTCTGACGCAGGTCTTTGACGTAGTGACCAAAGGTAAATACCAACGCCACCGGAATCAGGATGATCGACGCCACCTCGAACAGGTTGGACCAGGCTGTAGGGTCTTCGAACGGATGCGCCGAGTTGACGCCGAAGAAACCGCCACCATTGGTGCCCAGTTGCTTGATCGCAATCTGGCTGGCGGCCGGGCCGAGGGGAATCACCTGATCCACGCCCTGCAGCGTCACGGCATCAACATAGTGGGCGAAGGTCTGCGGTACACCCTGCCACACCAGGAACAGCGCCAGTACCAGGCACAATGGCAGCAGGCCATAGAGGGTGGCGCGGGTCATATCGACCCAGAAGTTACCTAAGGTGCGTGCGGATTTACGACCGATCCCACGGCAAAGTGCGACCAGGACGGCAAGGCCAGTGGCTGCACTGACGAAATTCTGCACAGTCAGGCCGGCCATCTGGCTGAGGTAGCTCAGGGACGCCTCGCCGCTGTAGGACTGCCAGTTGGTGTTGGTCATGAAACTGACCGCTGTGTTGAAGGCCAGCGTCCATTCCTGGCCTGGCAACTTCTGCGGATTCAGTGGCAGAGAACCTTGAAACACCAGGATCGAGAACAACAACACAAAGCCCGCAAGGTTGAACGCCAACAGGGCCAGCATGTATTTCTGCCAGCTCTGTTCCTGCTGCGCGTCCAAGCCCGCCAAGCGATAGCAGACTTTTTCGACGGGCCCCAGTACCGGGCTCAGCCATGTGCGCTGGCCTTCCATCACCTTGTAATAGAACCGCCCCAGAAACGGCGCGGGCACCAGCACCACGGCGAAGAAGGCGATGATCAGCCAATAGTCATAACTGTGCATAGCCTGCTCCTAGTTCCGATCCGCGCGTAACAGCGCAACCAGCAGATAAATGAACAGCGCCACGGCCAATAGCAGTGACACCCCGTCCAGAACACTCATGGAAGTCCCTCCGTTTAGCGGCGAGCGCCGCGTGTGGGGCAATTGTCCGCAGGAGTGGTGTAAAGGAACGAGAGCGAGGGTGTGGGCGGGGCGTAAAGACGGCGTAAAGAGTGGGTTTATGCGGGTGCTGGTGCTGGGGTGGACGCTATCGGGGGCAAGCCCCCTCCCACAGGTTGACCTAGGATGTACCCGGGCAAATGTGGGAGGGGGCTTGCCCCCGATAGCGCCGGCTCAGCCAGCACCGCACCTAACTGGTGCAACACCACAAAACTCCAAACGCCAAACCATCCCCCACACGACAGTTGCGCCGCTTTACGACACGGTTGCGCGGCATGGCATGGCCGCTGCAACACCTTGAATCATTCCAACCCGTTCAAGGAGCGCCACACGATGAACACACAACTAAAACCCAGCTTGGGCACCCTGCATCTCTGGGGCATCGCCGTCGGGCTGGTGATCTCCGGGGAGTACTTCGGCTGGAGCTACGGCTGGGGTGTGGCCGGAACCCTGGGGTTCTTGGTGACCTCATTAATGGTGGCGGCCATGTACACCTGCTTTATCTTCAGTTTCACCGAGCTGACTACCGCGATTCCCCACGCCGGCGGGCCGTTTGCCTACAGTCGCCGCGCCTTTGGTGAGAAAGGCGGCCTGATCGCCGGGTTGGCCACGCTGATCGAATTCGTCTTCGCGCCACCGGCCATTGCCCTGGCCATAGGTGCCTACCTGAATGTGCAGTTTCCGGCGCTGGACCCCAAACACGCCGCCGTCGGCGCCTACATCGTGTTTATGGGTTTGAACATTCTCGGCGTGAAGCTCGCCGCTACCTTCGAGCTGGTGGTGTGCGTGCTTGCCGTTGCTGAATTGCTGGTGTTTATGGGTGTGGTGGCGCCCGCCTTCAGCTTCAGCAACTTCGCCCTAAACGGCTGGGCCGGCTCCGACACCTTCGGCGCGCCGGCGATTGCCGGCATGTTCGCGGCAATCCCCTTCGCCATCTGGTTCTTCCTCGCCATCGAGGGCGCGGCCATGGCCGCCGAAGAAGCGAAAGATCCCAAGCGCACCATTCCAAAAGCCTACATCAGCGGCATCCTGACCCTGGTGATCCTGGCCATGGGCGTGATGTTCTTCGCCGGCGGCGTGGGCGACTGGCGCACCCTGTCGAATATCAACGACCCATTGCCACAAGCCATGAAAACCGTGGTGGGCGACAGCTCCGGTTGGTTGCACATGCTGGTGTGGATCGGTCTGTTCGGTCTTGTGGCGAGTTTCCACGGCATCATCCTGGGCTACTCGCGCCAGTTCTTCGCCCTCGCCCGCGCCGGCTACCTGCCCTCTTCCCTCGCCAAGTTGTCGCGCTTTCAGACACCGCACCGCGCCATCATCGCCGGTGGCGTGGTCGGTATCGCGGCCATCTACAGCGACGGCCTGATCAACCTGGGCGGCATGACCCTGACCGCCGCAATGATCACCATGGCCGTATTCGGCGCCATCGTGATGTACATCATGAGCATGCTTAGCCTGTTCAAACTGCGTAAGACCGAACCGCTGCTGGAACGCACCTTCCGCGCGCCGGGTTACCCGATCGTGCCGGGCATTGCGTTGGTGTTGGCGGTGGTGTGCCTGGTGGCCATGGCCTGGTTCAACGCGCTGATCGGGCTGATCTTTCTGGGCTTTATGGTGGTGGGGTTCATCTACTTCCAGATGACCGCCCAACACCGCGCCGATGCACCCGCGGATGCAATGTTGACCGGGCTCTAAAGTTTGAGGCAGAACAGGCCTACACTGAACTACTCAGAAAGCCTGTAACTCAAAGCAGTTATTCCCGTGGGAAAACCCTCCCACGGCAATCTGCCTCAAGGAGAGCGTTATGCCGTGGTATGCATGGTTGATTTTAGTGGTCGCGATCGGGTCAATCGTCGGTGGCCTGATGATGCTGCGAGACAGCGCCAACAAGGTTGAACTGACCGACGAACAACGCAAACGCGTGGCCGAGCGAAATGCGCAGGCGGATGCCAAGGATGCGCAGGATCGCTGAATCTTGAGTTACTCCCAATCCGCCTTGGCAATCTGCAAACCGTGCTGCCCTTTATAGGCAGCACGCTCCGGCTGGCTCCAGCCAATCAGCAATTCATCCTCCAATTTATAGATCTCCACACCCAGTGGTCGGCACACCGTCAGCGGGTCTTGCGCCTCCGGCCCCCACATCGGCAGCGACAAATCCCCACCCGGGCAGGTCGACAGCGCACACAGCAGATCGATCTCGGCAAAGAACTCCAGGTAATCACCCTTCTGCGCGGGGCAGGCTTTCATGAAGTACATGTCGTCATGATTGAGGCCCGTGCATTGGAAAATATTCAGCACGTCATGCACATCGAACTCCGTCAGGCCGTGGGGTAAAACCGCCCGAGTCAGGTTCGAGTGGCAATGGTGGTGGAAGTCTTCACCGGTGAGCATGCGGTTCACATAGGGATCACAGCGAGTGCCGAGTAGATCGTGCAGACGACCGCCGTGCTCATCAATGCCGTAGCTGGCCAGGCTGTCGTCGGTGATAGTGACCAAGGGGCGTAAAAATGGCAGGTTGGACCATAGCCGGTCATGAGTGCTGACATGGGCGCCCTGTAATTGCCGGGTACGCGCCGCCCACAAACGCTCCCGTGGGTCATTGGCGTTCCATACGTTGAAATCGCCTACCTGCGGGCCGACCGGCGTGGTCACGCGAAACACATGCCCGGCCGGCACCTTCCACGCCCTCCCCGTACGAATCGGCACTTCGAACTGTTCGATCAACTGACGTTGATCCTTGCGATCCCGGATGCGTTCATAAAATGCCGTATCCACCTGCAACGCTGAACCTTTACTGATCTGATAGGCGGCGGGGTAGTCTTTGTACATGGGCGAATCCTCGATCACGTTTAGGTAAACAGGGCCAGTGACTGGCGTTCCGAATCATCCAGATACAGGCTCATCGCTTGGCCCGCCGCCGGCTTATCCGCTTGCGTAAATCTCGGGATAACTCCAACCAGGGCGCCTGGAACGCTGCTTTTCGGGGGCTCCGCAAAACACCATGCGCAGTTGGGCAATGACTTGTGCAAAAAACTCACTGAGCACCATGACCACCTCTTGATTGTTGAACAATCTCAGCTGAAGAAAGAAACACTTTCCATGCCAGACCACTAAACGTTGCGTGGATGCTTTAAAGGGCTTAACCCGTCAAAAGTGCGTATTCGTCCATGAAGCAGTCCCCATGCGTTATTCAGCAGACCATAAAGCCCACACTCATCAGCGCATCATCAAGGACGCCTCAGTGCGCTTTCGCCGCGACGGCATCGGCGACACCTGCCTGCAACCGTTGATGAAGGCGTTAAGCCTTACGCACGGCGGCTTCTATGCGCATTTTCAGATCCAAGGAAGATCTGGTCGAAAAGGCGCTGCATGCTGCGGCCGCCAAGCTGCAAGCCCAGTGCGAAAAACTGTTCACTCAGGAGCCGCCGCTGGAGGCATTCATCGACAACTACGTGTCTGAATGGCACCAGACTACGCCGAACCAAGGTTGCCCACTGCCAACCATGTCGTCGGAGCAGGGCCTTGGAGGCCAGCAAAGCAAGACTACCGATGCGGTACTCTGGCTCGGCTGAAACATATTGAAGCGGCCCTTGGCAGCGCGAATTTCGCTGAATAAAGCCTGGTACGGATGTCGACACTGGTGAGCGCGATGGTACTGGCCAGATGTGTCGAGAGCACGCAACTGGCGACGCGCATCTTGGATGTAGTATGTGCCAGTCTGAAGACACAGGTTTCAGAGGCCGAAGAGGGCGGTCAATAACCGGCCTCTTCGGCTACGTTCATCCTCAGTTGATAACCAGCCTATCGCGATTCTTCTCCAACAACGCTTTGCCGATCCCCTTTACTTCTAGCAACTCATCCACCGCCGTGAACGGGCCGTTGCTTTCGCGGTAAGCGATGATCGCCTTCGCCTTGGCCGTGCCAATGCCGAAGAGGTCACGACGAAGGGTTTCAGCGTCAGCCGCGTTCAGGTTGACTTTGTTAGATTGCTCGGCCTTGGGCATCTGCGCGGTGATGGGTTTAATCACTTCGGCTTTGACGGATGGGGCGGCCGTGGTGGCGACAGAAATGCTGGTGAGGACAGCGAAGATCAAAGAAGAAATGTAGGTGTTTTGCATTGATGACGCTCCATGACATTGGTTAGAGAAAAGCAGCTTTTCCAAAGCTGCTTTTCTACGTTAGATGATGATTGGAGAGCGTCAAAGACGATTAAGTAACGGGGTATTTGTAACTTTTATTATGCCCCCTATGATAGGGATTTGTAAGAGACGCGCCGCCTCACTCAGTTCCTGCTGGCAACAGCCCCTTATAAACAACATGAACAAATAAGATATGCTTTTTCAAAACAGCCAACTTAAGCTATTTATATACAGGAAGCCTAAAGCCGTAAGCCAGGGAACTTTTTTGTACGATTTTGCGCATTTTGCAAGTCGCCATACATCGGCAACGGAGTCAGGAACCGAATCTCATCCATATATTTTCCGGAAATCAAAAATTAAAGCCAATGTAAGTTTTTATCAAAAAAAAAAAAAAAAAATAAACCATTAGTGCTCAGACCCACGTACTAATCCAGTCCGCCCCAGGGCGCCCAGTGCAATTAACAGTACTCGATTATTCATGTTTACGCTGGCCGTTTGTTAATTCGGGAGGATGGCCAAACTGGTCCCGCAGCTCCTAAATCCGCCTGCTGCAAATACGCCATCTCACAGTTAATTAGGGCTGTCAAGGTACTTAAAAAGTCTCTAACTTTCATCCTTGGACGTTTTAAAAGCCTCTACTGGGAATGGTTAGCCAGCCTGGCTCATAACGCTGAGTCTTGAGCAGAGTTCTGATGATGCAAACGGATAAACAGGTGCCTGACACTGTCAGATTTCATCTGTAGAATTGCGACATCCACAAGCAAATTCAGATCAATCATAAGGACCGGAGATGAAAATTTACGCAATTGTAGGAGCGGGCGGTTTTGGGCGCGAGGTCATACCTCTTGTCCGTGGGACGCTAGGTACAACATCTCAAGATGATCTCAACATTATTTTTGTGGACGATAACGCTCAAGACGACACCATCAATGGCTACCGCGTAGTGGACGTTGAGTCTTTTCTGAGAATGGAAGGAGAGAAATTTTTCAACATCACTATCGCCAACAGCAAGGTCAGACAAGCGATTTCTGAGCGCCTCATATCAGAGGGCGCAACACCCTTTACGGTTTCAGCGCACAATGCCGTTAACCTCAGCCACAACACAATTGGCAAAGGCGCTGTTTTTTGTCCGTTTACCACGGTTACCGCAAATGCGAAAATTGGAAAGTTCTTCCATGCGAACATCTACTCTTATGTAGCCCATGATTGCGTCATCGGCGACTTTGTGACTTTCGCTCCTAACGTTCAATGCAATGGCAGTGTTGTCATTGAAGATCATGCCTATATTGGTACCGGGGCGATGATTCGCCAGGGCACGCCAGAAAGGCCAATTGTTATTGGTGAGGGTGCAGTTGTTGGGATGGGCTCAGTCGTGACCAAAAGCGTCGCCCCTTATACTACGGTATTCGGCAATCCCGCAAAGCCTCTTCGTCCTGCTTCACAATAAAGGACGACATACGACATGAAAGATATAAAGGTTGCCGTGATCGGCTCAGGAACAATGGGAAAAGGCATCGTTCAGGTACTTTCGCAGAGCGAGATAACCTCCTCGATAGTCTGGATCGGTCGCTCCGAAGCGGGTTGCAAAGCGGCGTACGAAAGCCTCAAGTCCAGTTGGGAACGTATGATTAACAAGAAAAGATTGTCTGCCGAAGATGCAGCATTTTTTTCAGAGAAAGTACTCGTTTCCAACGATTATGACGCACTTAGATACGTTGATTTAATTATCGAAGCCGTGTCTGAAGACATGGTCACCAAGCATGGGATATTTCGCGACATAGCGTCCTATGCAAATGACTCCTCAGTAATAGCATCAAACACATCTTCACTGTCCATCACTGAACTGGCAAGCCTCACGAAAAATCCAGAGAACGTGATAGGTATGCACTTTTTCAATCCCGCCCCAGTGATGAAGCTCGTGGAAATCATTGTAGGTTTCTCGACCTCTAAACAGACCGCCTCGTGGGCCTTCGATTTCGCCAAGGCATTGCACAAAGAGCCTGTATTGGTCAACGAAGCGCCCGGTTTCATCGTCAACCGAATGTTGATCCCAATGATAAATGAAGCAATAGGAATTTTGGCTGAGGGTGTCGCGAGCGCAGAAGAGATAGACAGAGCGATGAAGCTTGGCGCCAATCATCCAATCGGACCACTAGCGCTCGCGGATTTGATCGGCAACGACGTCAATCTTTCAATCATGGAGACGCTGCATAATGAGACTGGGGACCCAAAATACAGGGCTCATCCCTTGCTGAGAAAGATGGTGAGAGCTAATAAGCTCGGAAGAAAATCCGGCTCGGGTTTTTACAGCTATTAGGTAATCGGACTGAACAATCCGATCACCCATCACCTATTTCAACAATCTGCTGCGTGAACTGAAAGCCTAAGGTTCCAACCTTCGTTGCTGATAGATCCAGTCGACGATCTCACCGTCCGGCGAATAACCACTTACAGTGTCACGTAGCAGCTGCCGCACACGGGTATAGTCGTCTCTCCTGACTGCGTCCAACAGCTCAGTCAACTTGGACTTCAGTACTTCCCACTCAATATGGTCCTCATTGGCACTCATGATCATAGGGTGCTGCGTGGCAACCACATTGTCACCGATCAGAAGTTCCTCATACAGCTTCTCTCCCGGTCGAAGCCCCGTGAATTCGATGGCAATATCACCATGGGGATTCTTTTCGGAGCGCAAGCTAAGGCCGGAGAGGTGAACCATTTTTTCAGCCAACTCGACGATCTTGACAGGCTCACCCATATCGAGCACGAATACATCCCCCCCCTGCCCCATCGATCCCGCCTGAATCACTAACTGAGCCGCTTCAGGGATAGTCATGAAATAACGGGTAATTTTCGGGTGAGTAACCGTTAACGGCCCCCCCGATTTAATTTGTTTATGAAACAAAGGAATCACCGAGCCCGACGATCCCAGCACATTGCCAAAACGAACCATAGTAAAACGCGTCTTGTTGACCCTGGGGACATTGGACTTGTCTCCAAACAAAACCGGTGCTATCTCACGACTGAGAGCTTGCAACGTCAACTCCGCCAATCGCTTGGTACTACCCATCACATTGGTCGGACGCACCGCTTTATCGGTAGAAATTAATACAAAGTTTGAAACCCCTGCCTGCAATGCTGCTTGCGCGGTATTCAAAGTGCCAATAACGTTATTCAAGACGCCTTCCGCAATATTATGTTCTACGATGGGCACATGCTTATAGGCGGCAGCATGATACACAGTATCAACGCGCCAAGTCTTCATGACGTCGAGCAATTGGTCTTGATTCCGAACGGAGCCAAGGATGGGCAATACTCGAATAGGAAGCGACTCACGAGCAATACGCTGCTCGATCTCTGACAAAATACAGTAGAGATTGAATTCACTGTGCTCAAACAACAAAAGAGTCGTGGGCTGAAGAGCCAGGATCTGCCGACACAGCTCTGAGCCGATGGAGCCGCCGGCTCCGGTCACGAGTATGTTCTGTTCATGGATACAGCGCTCAAGCAGTTCGCCTTGCGCGGGTACCGAGTCACGCCCTAACAGGTCAGCGATGTCCACCTCCTGGATATCGTCGACCTTGACGCGCCCACTCGCCAGGTCCATGAAACCCGGAACACTGCGCACATGGAGAGGGTAGCCTTCAAGAAAACCAAGAATTTCCCGGCGCCGCGCTCGATTGACTGAGGGAATAGCCAAGAGAATCTCTTGAGCGCCTGTCGCATCGATCATCCGCTGGATATGCTTGGGCTTATAAACTTGCAATCCCGCAATTACCCGATCAGAAATGCTGTCATCATCGTCGATGAAAGCAACTGGCCGCATGACACGACCCATGCGTAACGCCGCAACTAACTGATTTCCAGCGGCGCCGGCACCATAGATAGTCACACGGGGCAAACCATCCTCACGGCTGGTGAACGGTACGTGTTGAGCCGCCGCGAACCAATCGCCAAGAAAATACTGCCGCATTGCGAGGCGCAAGCCGCCCAGCATGATCAGGCTCAACCACCAATAGTTGAATATAGTGGACCGTGGCACTACATTTTGATGATTGCTATACCAGTAAACGACGACACCGAGCACCAATGCTGAAAGACTTACCGCTTTAACAATCGCAATGAGAGCGTCATTACCAAAATACCGCATAACCGCTCGGTACATACCGAATCGAATGAACAAGGGCACAGAAACTACTGGAGCGCATATGAATAGCCATAAGTGCAGTTTGACGGGATTGATCATTTCGTCCATTCCCAGCCGAACTACAAAAGCCAGCCATAACGCTAACCAGACTAAAACAACGTCCGCGATTACCTGCAGAATACGTTTCTGTCGACGAGGAAGGCTTAACAAATACGCACGTATACTATCTATAAATCCCTTGTACACTTTTTTGCTCCCAGCCAAGCTTTTATTCCCAAAAAACGCATTGCTATACCGAAGGAGCTATTAAACAGAAGCTTGGTCCATTACCTCGCTCAGAACCTTGCACGTCAGCTCGATTTCACTAGCCTTCAAGGTCGGGTGCACCAAAAACATCATACTCGTTTCACCAAGCTCTCTGGCGTTCGGCAAACGCGATGACGGCCGAAAACCAGTCTCATCAAACGCTTTTTCGAGGTAGACTTCAGAACATGATCCGGAAAGCGCAGGCACACCGCGAGACGCGACTTCGCTAAGGATACGATCACGAGACCATTGTGCCTTCAAGCGTTCCGGCCGAACGAATACGTAGCATTTATAGGCGCCATGCACATCGCCTTCAGGGAAATCCGGCACCCTCAATGCTGGCAAAAGACGAGCCGCACCCCATATAGCTTCAAGATTTTTCGCGCGGCTGGCTTGCCAGTCCTTCATTCTGGCCAATTGAATGCGGCCAATTACTGCCTGAACCTCCATCATCCTCCAGTTGGTTCCGAAACTCTCGTGCAGCCAGCGAAAACCTGGTGCGTGAGAACGTTCGTAGACAGCCTCCCAGCTCTTTCCATGGTCTTTGTAGGCCCACATCCGCGCCCAGAGTTCCTTGTCGTTGGTCGTAACCATCCCTCCCTCACCACCGGTAGTCATGATTTTGTCCTGGCAAAAGGACCAAGCCCCTATATGACCAATGGAGCCGACAGGCCGCCCCTTGTAGTGAGCACCGTGAGCTTGTGCGCAGTCTTCGATTACCTTTAAATCGTGCTGTGCAGCAAGTTCCATGATTGGATCCATGTCGCACGGCCAACCGGCCAGATGCACACAGACCAATGCCCTAGTGCGAGGTGTCAAGACAGCTTCAATAGAGTGGGCCGTGAAGTTCTGGGAGTCCGGGTCTACGTCAGCAAATATTGGAATCGCGCCAGTATTAACGATGCTGGACACTGAAGCCAGGAAGGTTCGAGACGTTACTATCACCTCGTCGCCCTCGCCTATTTCCAGCGCCTTGAGCGCAAGGTCTAATGCGACGGTGCCATTGGTGAGCGCAACCGCGTATTCGGTACCGGCCCAAGCCGCGAACTCAACTTCGAATTGGCGCGTTTCCTGGCCGGTCCAATAGTTGACCTTATTTGACAGGATCACATCGCGAACAGCGTTGGCCTCTTCTTCACTGAAAGAAGGCCAAGGAGAGAATGTTGTACCCAGCATACACAGAATCCTAATTTTTATGCCGAAAAGGACATACGACTATAAAGCTATAAAGCCGATTCTCATTAACTAACCTGTCGCTGCTCATTCAGGCTCCTTTGAGCCCGTAAATCGTTGCATTGTTGCCTGGCCACTTGCATTTATACCTTCCCGGATCACAACTTTTTTCAATGTCATGAAAATTATTCTAATGTCAAGCCAAAAAGTTCGATTGTCAACATACCAGACGTCCAGCTCAAATTTTTCCTCCCAGCTTACCGAGTTTCTGCCATTCACCTGAGCCCAACCCGTCACACCTGGCCTGACGTGATGACGGCGATATTGCTCGGTGCTATATAGCGGCAGGTACTCAATCAACAGCGGCCGGGGCCCGACAAGGCTCATGTCCCCTTTGAGAACATTGAACAGGCCAGGAAGCTCATCCAGACTACTGGAGCGTAGAAAACTGCCGAACCGAGTCATACGCATTGCGTCGGGCAGAGGTTTGCCATCACTGTCAACCTCATCACGCATGGTTCGAAACTTCACCATCGTAAATGGCATGGCGTTCAGCCCCGGCCTGACCTGTTTGAAAAGGACGGGCGAACCGAGCTTGCGTTTGACCAGCCAGGCGACTATAACCATGACCGGCGCCAATAGAAGCAGGGCACACAGGGATACTAGAATATCTATTGAACGCTTTAACATTATCCACCTAACACAAAGTATATAAGCAATGCTTAAACTACACCTTTGACACAGAAGCTTTTATTAGCCTGGACACCGGCAGTAGCTGACAGCGGTACCCCATAACTATATCCCCATGCCCTGCAACATCGCCGCGTTGACTTTTTTAACATCGTACTTAAGCTCTGCCAGCTCACGAGATTTATTGCCCAGCATAGAGACAAGATGCGGGTTTTCAGCAAAGCTCAACATGGCCGTCGTCAGCTCATCGACTTTCTGGACAGGAACCAGGAATCCGTTCACACCATCAATCACAGTCTCCCGACATCCAGGAGCATCTGTGGTAATCACTGCCCGTCCCATAGCCATTGCTTCTAGAACAGTTCGAGGCGTGCCCTCGCGATACGAGGGAAGAACATACACGCTTGAGTTTGCAATTGCGGGTCTGACATCTTTCAACCGCCCCAGATACTCAACTGTTCCCTCTACGATCCAGGCCTCAAGCTCCTCACGGGCAATGGCGTTGGGGTTTTCATCGATCCACCCTGCGATCTTGAATATCACATGTGCATGTTTGGACTTCACGGCACGTGCTGCACTAACAAACTCTCGGACTCCCTTATCACCCAGTAGTCGACCAATCAGGAGAAAACTTAGATGCTCTGGAAACGGCGCAACCTTGAAATCGTTCACGTCGACACCCGAGCCATTTACCACGGTCGACGGTGTATCCACCGAGACCAAGCGCAACTGTTTGAAAAGTGCTTCGTCGTCCGGGTTCTGGAAAAAAACCCGTGTAGCTGAACTTAGCGCCAGTGCATACAGGCGTTGCACGAGCGCCTTAAGCATTGCTCGGGCTCCACCTGCCTGACTGCCCGCTGATTGAAACGCATAACCCAAGCCCGTAATCAGCGCGAAACGACGCTTCACCTTCATGATCCGCGCGGCCAACAAGCCATAGATAACCGGTTTGACTGTATAGGCCAATACCGAATCAAGTTTGATATCCCGCATCAGCTTACACAGCGCAACAAGAGTGAGGAGATCGGCAAATGGGTTCATGCCCACTCGCCTTAGAGGTATCTCGTGCACTACTACACCCTTTTGCTCGAGATGCACCCGAACAGCGGAGCCAGGAGGCATATCTGGTGCGGCGACATGAACCTCCTGCCCCTGTGCACGTAACGCATCTACTAAAGGACCACGAAAATTGATCAATGAGTCAGCATAACTTGCGATTAAAAGAAATTTCATTTTACTGCTCGGCTAACCATGCTTGAAACATCAGAATGTCCCACAGGTGGTGCTGCCAGTTTTTCTTGCCACTCAAATGTTCCTCCCACTTTCGCCTGATAGGCTCAGGATAAAAATACCCCTCACGATGCAGTCGATCCTCGCTTAAAAGCTCCTCTGCCCATTCCCGTAGTGGCCCTCGAAGCCAACTGTCCAGTGGAATACCAAATCCTTGCTTCGGGCGCTCGATAAGCTCCTTGGGAACATGTCGATACAGCACCTCACGCAGCAACCACTTGCCTTGCCCATTCCGAATTTTCAGATCGAGCGGCATCCGCCAAGCCAGTTCGACGATCCGATGGTCAAGCAATGGGACGCGCCCCTCAATACTCGCCGCCATGGTTGCACGATCAAGCTTAACCATGATGTCATCAGACATATAGGTTTGCGCATCCATCGCCATCATCCAATGCTCAAAGCTATCGGTTTGTGGCCAGCGCGAAGGGTCAGTGAAAATGGTTTTGGGCTCTTCACCATCAATCACAACGCTGGCAGGATCGGCCCAATGGCTGTTCAGCTGAAGGTAGAACTCATGACCATCCGCGAGCCTCAGAATGTCAGCCAATTTATGCGCCTTATCACCTGGCGTACTGAGGTGTAGATGCTTGGGCAACAATGGCTTGGAGATACGAAACAGAGTATCCCAGCTGGAAGGCGAAAGTGACCGTAAAAGCCCGGCGCTTAATTGACGGGCAAATGGCGGTAACTGCTGCATTTTCGACCAGACCTTCCTGGCGCCAAGATAACGGTTGTAACCGCCGAAGAGCTCGTCTCCGCCATCACCACTTAACACAACCTTCAGCTGCTTGCCCGCCAATTGGCTGACAAGAAACGTTGCAATCTGCGAGCTATCGCTAAACGGCTCGCAATACATCGAGGGTAGGCGCGCAATCATGGCTAGCGCATCCTCAGGACGCGCATACAACTCGGTATGTTGCGTACCCAGGTACTGGGCGACAGCCTTGGCATGTGTAGCTTCGTCGTAGCCGCCCTCGTAAAATCCGATAGTGAAGGTACGAACCGGCTGAGTACTTTTTGCCTGCATCAGGGCCACGATGGTGCTGCTATCAACACCGCCGCTCAGAAATGCCCCCACAGGCACGTCTGCGAGCATTTGCTGGCCAATAGAGGAAAGTAATTGTGCCTCCAGTAAATCCGTCGCTTCTTCTGGGGTTCCCTGGAAGGGGTTGGCGATACCACTCGCAACTGCGTCATTGAGACGCCAATAAGCTCGAGGGACTGCGACTTTTGCGGCAGCAAGATTGTTCAGTGCAAGTATTACGTAGTGACCAGGCTCAAGCTTCGCGATGCCTTTGTAAATACTGTAAGGCGCCGGAATGCAGTTGTGACGTAGCAGCAACGTCAACGCACCGCGATCCACTTCCCCGGTGAACCGCGGGAACGCCTTGATAGCCTTAAGCTCTGAACCCAAAAGCAGAGTGTCGCCCTGCCAGCCATAATACAAAGGCTTTTCGCCAATCCGGTCACGTGCAAGAGTCAATACCTGCTCTTGCCTATCCCAAAGCGCGAAAGCAAACATCCCCACAGAAGCTTGCAAGGTCTTTTCGACCCCCCAGCTTGCAAGGCCTGTAAGAAATACTTCGGTGTCAGAATGACCTCGCCATGCCTGCGGCGACACCCCCTCACTGTCCAACTTGTGCCTGAGTTCAGCATGGTTGTAGATCTCGCCGTTGAAGGCGATCACAAAACGCCCACAGCTGGAATGCATCGGCTGATGACCAGCCTCCGACAGATCGACAATTGCCAAGCGTCGATGCCCAAGGGCGAGCCCCGCATTCTCGTCGACCCACACCCCACGATCATCGGGGCCACGATGCGTAAGGGCATCGTTCATTCCGGTAACGACAGAGACCAAATCACCATTACCGCTCTGGAAAACTCCACTGAAACCACACATTAATGAACGTCCTGATTTAAGTAAAGCCTGTCATAGATTGCTTTGAATTTATGCTCAGTACATTTCATCGTGAAATTTTCAACAATCCGCTTATAGGACCCCTGCCCCATCGCTGTGCGTTCGGCAAACGTCGCCCCCGCTATCTTCGCCAACGCCTCAGCCAATGCCAGAGGGTCTTGTATGGGCACGACGAATCCATTTTCACCCAGCAGAAAAGCGGCGTCTCCTGCATCTGTAGTAACACAAGGCAACGCCATACTCATGGCTTCGCCTAAAACATTGGGAAAGCCTTCGGTCAAGGAATGCAGGCAAAATATATCCATCGCCTTAAAACATGCCGGCACATCCCGACGCTCGCCCAGAAGCACAAACCGGTCAGGATACCCAGTTGCCGCTATTTCGGCCATTAGCGCGGAGTTGGCATGATCCACATCGCGACCTACCATCAAGAACTTGACATGCGCGAATCTGGCAGCCACTAGCCCTGCTGCCTTGACGAAACTGGAATGATCCTTAACCTGGTTATAACGTCCGAGGCTACCGATAACCAAATCATCCTCACCAATACCTTGCGTCGAACGAATGGATTCACGATCTTGAGGTTGAGCAACCATGCGTTCCAGGTCAAACCCATTAGGAATGACAGTCATCTTGCCAGGCGAGTAACCGACCGCAACATGCGATGCTCTCGACGCTTGCGCAGCACAGACGATGACGCTGGGCACACTCGACGAAAGCCACGCGCACAGTTTGCGAATAATGATCGTCGCCCTTCCTCCTCCTTTACTGACATCAGTGGTTCTGATACCCCAGATAACCGCTTTGACACCGACCCGACGCGCAGCGAGGCCGCCCAGCAAATCAGCGTGATACATCCAAGTTTGAACCACATCAGGCTTACTAGACTGTAAAAGACGCACCAGCTTGTTGAATGCTCTAAAAACATCCCAAGCGCCACGCATGCCCAAGGTATCAACAGTGACGCCATGAGCACGCAGCAATGCGCCGACCTCGCCCAGATCCGTCAAGGAAATAACACGGTGCTCGTCTTCGGAGCTGAAGTTTAAAGATTCACAAAGTCGACGCAGCATCAACTCAGCGCCACCGATATTGAGGCCGACAATTACATGGGTAACTTTCACCCGCCTTGCTCCTCTAGCCAAGCCTGGAACATCAAAACACTCCACAGCCTGCTTGAATAATCCGCATGTCCAGCAAGGTGCTGTGCCCAGATCTGGCGAATAGGCGCAGGGTGGAAGAAACCTTCTTGACGTAACCGGCTTTCGCTCAAAAGATTTTCGGCCCACTCACGCAATGGGCCCCTCAACCACGAAGCGATAGGAATGGAAAAGCCTTTTTTTGGACGCTCAATCAAATGCTGAGGAACATGCCGATAGAGCACCTCTCTTAATACCCACTTGCCTACGCCCTCACGAATTTTCATCGGCAAGGGAATACGCCAGGCCAATTCGACAACGCGGTGATCCAACAATGGAACACGTGTTTCAAGACTGTTGGCCATCGCGGCGCGATCAACTTTTACCAAGATATCGTCGACCATATAGGTTTGCGCATCCATCGCCATCATCCACTCTTCGTATCTGCCCGTAGTGGAAGGCCAGCTCGTGGGTGTATTCAACAGTGTGGCAGGCTCTTTTGCATCTATAACCGCGACTAGAGGATCCTTCCAGTGACTGATCATCTGACGATAAAAATCTTCTCGGGTGGATGTGTTCATAATATCCACCAGCTTTTCAACCCTGCCCCTCAACGGCAATAGTTTGAGTGAGCTCGCGGCCAATCGCCGCAAAGAAATCGGCACTTTACTGACGTGGTTCCACGCCTGCGGTGTGAATTGGTAGGGGTTATAGCCACCGAACAGCTCGTCACCCGCATCGCCGCTCAGAGCGACCGAGACTTGCTGTTTTGCAAGCTGGCTAACCAGGAACGTTGGAATCTGCGAACTATCGGCAAATGGCTCACAATAAATCGCTGGTAAGTGGGGGATAACATCCAGCGCGTCTTTCGGCTGAATGTATATTTCCATGTGCTCGGTACCAAGGTGACGGGAGACAGCCAAGGCATGTTCCGCTTCATTAAAGCCTGCCTCACTGAAACCGATGGTGAAGGTTTTGACTGGCCGCCGACTTTGTTTCTGCATCAGGCCAACAATTAGACTGCTGTCGACGCCGCCGCTTAAAAACGCACCCAGGGGCACATCAGATAGCATTTGCATCCCAACACTTTCAGTTAGCTGCAATTCAAGCGCGTCTACAATGGCAGTTTCACTGCAAACTAGAGGCTGATCCAAACCTTTCACAACAGCATCATTGTACGACCAGAAATAAGCTGGCTTAACCGACTCTCTTTTTTGGCCTAAGGAAATACTGACATAGTGGCCAGGCATTAGCTTTTCTATACCTTCATATATACTGTACGGGGCGGGCACATAATTATGGCGAAGGTATAAAGCTAACGCATCCCTATCAACAGTTGCTTTGAAGTCAGGATGTTGCTTAAGCGCTTTAAGCTCAGACCCGAAGACCAGAATGTCACCCAACCAGCCCCAATAAAGCGGCTTTTCACCCAGCCGATCACGTGCAAGGACAAGTTTATTGTCTACACGATCCCACAAAGCCATAGCAAACATACCCACGGTCGCTTGAAGAGTTTTCTCCACGCCCCAGCTGTTGAAGCATGCTAAAAGAGTCTCCGTGTCAGAGTGACCACGCCAAATAGGCGCCTCGGATTGACCTTCGAGTGATTTGCGCAGCGTCTGATGATTATAAATTTCGCCGTTGAACGCGATCACATAACGCCCGTTAGCGCTTTCCATAGGTTGGTGGCCGGCTGGTGAGAGGTCCTGAATAGCCAGACGAGCATGACCTAATACAATCTGCGCATCATCAGTCCACGCTCCAGAGCCGTCGGGGCCACGCTTATTTATGGCCTGGACCATCTGAACCACATGACGATCAGTTATAGAGGACGGCGTCGAATGAAAGTAACCGGCTATTCCACACACTACGAAACCCTTCCCTATTAGAATTTTTCTGCCAAACAGTATAAATACTTATTTCGCCATCAACTGCTTTTTTTCAGCAGTTTCTCTGATTATTCTTTCCCACTCATTAATCGCCTGATGCTGGGAATACTTGTTAACGATGATATCCCGGGCATGTTGGCCCGCACGATCTCTGTCTAACGGATTGTTAATCAACGCACTCAAAGACTGATACCACTCAGCAGATGTAACCACCCCATAGCCGATAAACCCATCTTTTAAAATCTCGCTATTCATACCAACGTCGGATACCACGACCGGAATGCCACAAGCCATATACAGCAACATCTTATAACTGCACTTGCCTCGCGACCACTGCGTATCATCCAGCGGCATAAGGCCGATATCCATGGTTGCAATAGAGTTGACTTCATTCTCTACTGCCCAGGGTACAAATTCAACAGCCTCACCAGGAATCTTGTCGAAACGCGGACGCCGGTCAGAAACAATGCGCAGCTTCCAACCTTTGTTTTCCTTGAGGACCTGAGCCAGTGCATCTTCTATATCATATAGAAACTTAAATCCTCCGGAGGTGCCTGACCAACCGATTATTTTAGCAACGCAGTCTTTTTTCAAAGGACGAAATCTATCAACATCCACGGGCGTGGGAATAATAGTAATCGGCTTATTAAACTTTCTAAAATATTCGGCAATATAACTATTTCCACAAACTATGTGATCGACACGCTTCGCAATTTTCTCAACCGCCCACCCATTTCTGTGTAACCAAATCGCGTCATCAACATCCAAAATTCGTGGGCTTTTGGTAAACCTCTCCAGAGTAGGAAGCGTCGAAATCATCTCCCTCTGTAATATGATTACATCATGTTTAAAGCTTTTGCATACACCAAAAAACCGGGAGTAAAACTCCTTAATGATCCAAAGCAACCTTTGCGCGCGAGCACTCGGCGGATAGGCGCTTTCATAAGCGTTGGAGACATGCATTTTAATTTTTTTTGCTTCTAATCCACTCTTTAGATAGTCCACTCTAAATCGTGTGCTCGGCACCTTATCACCCTGCGCAAATGCCATAACCGAAATCTCATCTTTCATATCATCGACCTTATAAATTATGAAATTGGTTTTTTTGAAAAAAACAACAACACAAAGACTACAATCACAAACACCTTCATGAAGAACCATAACGAAGGTAGAAACGTATCGGAAAACAATGATAATATAATCGCTGAATACAAGTAGCCAGAGATTACCATATATAAAATGTTTCCTTGCTTAGCCTTCAGGTAAGCATAGGTTGAAGCCGCCGAATACAGCGCAATAAACAAAACCATACCCAACATGCCGAACCCGGGAAAAATGGAAAAATACAAGCTATAAACGTTACCCTCTAAGCCATCGCCATATAAGTTGAACTCTGAGTGCATGGGTAAAGGGGTGCACAACTGAGCCATAGAAAGCAAGTGACAAACGGATATGAAGGGATTCCAGTTTTCGAAGACTCGAGCCGTGCCATCAAAATACAGCGAAAATAGAATCGGCCCTTGAAGCGCATAACCTGCAATATGTCTCAGCATGATAGACATAACTCCGCCTGCACTTTCACCTGAACTTACATCAATCTTATTTGTGGCTATAGCGCCCACAAATAAAATTATAAAAAACAATAAACCTA
>NZ_JAEILC010000175.1:0-2575 GCF_016307435.1 Pseudomonas sp. S4_EA_1b
CGGCGGCAACCGCTCCGGGGAATCTGCGAAGGAGATACAAAAATGCGTCTTTCCAGCAACTTCCGTAACCCGTGCATGATCCGCAGCGATGCCCCTCTGACCAATGACGAGATTGCCCGCGTGGCGCCCTCGATCTTTGCCGAGGAAGCGCACGACAGCCGTTCGGAACGTTACCTGTACATTCCAACCGTGAAAGTGCTCGATGCGCTGCGCACCGAAGGTTTTCAGCCGTTCATGGCGTGCCAGACTCGCGTCCGCAACACCGACAAACGCGAGCACACCAAGCACATGATTCGCCTGCGCCATGCCAGCAACATCATGAGCAAGGAAGCCAACGAAATCATTCTGCTGAACAGCCACGACGGCAGCAGCAGCTACCAGATGATGGCCGGCAAGTTCCGTTTCGTGTGCGCTAACGGGCTGGTCCTGGGCGACATGGCGATGGATCAGAAAGTGCGCCACAGCGGCCGCATCGACGTTGTAAACGACGTTATCGAAGGTGCCTATGAGGTGCTGGGCCAGTTCGAGCAGATCGACGCCAACCTTGACGACATGCAGCACTACCACTTGCGCCAGGAAGAGCAAGAAGCGTTCGCCATGGCGGCCCTGGCCTACCGCTACGACCCATCCGAAGGCCCTGCCCCGGTCACGCCGTCGCAACTGCTGATGCCGCGCCGTGCCGAAGACCGCGCAAGCGATCTCTGGACCACGTTCAACCGCGTGCAGGAAAACACCATCAAGGGCGGCTTGCGTGGCCGCAACAAGCAAGGACGCCGGACAACTACCCGCGCCGTTAACGGCATTGACCAAGACGTGAAACTCAATCGCGCCTTGTGGGTACTGGCCCAGGCCCTGCGCAGCGGCCAAGCCGCCGCGTAATTGGCGAGCCGGGCGTTAAACGCCCGGCTTTCCCCCGCCCTTGGAGGATCGAACCATGTGCAAAGTCTTCTATGTCCCTGGCCATACCGCGATCATCGACTATGCCCGCCAGATCGCGCCGAACATGTGGATGGCCCAGCATTCCGGGCTGATGCTGCCCGAGCTGCGCGTGCGTTACCCCGGCGCCATCCTGGGCGACGAAGAGGCGTTTTTGATCGATCAAGAACGCGCCTATGGCACGCCACCGGCACGCACGACCGCCGCCCGTTTCGAGTTCAACCTTTCGCAGCGGCCCGTCATCGACTACCACGCCGACGAGCTGGGCGCGTCGTTCAAGCTGGCCGACCTGGACCACGGCAACATGACGACCATTTTTGCCCAGTGGGGCGGGCGCTACTGGACCTTGACGGGCCTGGCCACCCTGCCCCACCTGCTCATCATGCGCCGCATCGCTACCCACTCCCTGGCCGTGGCCAAGGCCTAAGATCGAGGAACCGACCATGACTTACGAACGCACGTTGGAAGCCTACCGATCGTTACTCAAGGCCAACCCTGGGCATGGCCTGCTCATCCCTGGGGATTGCGTGGCGTTTCTGCTCGACTCTGACCAGCTTTACGCCTGCCAGGTGCAGGACGGTCGGCCACTTCTGGCGTGGATGTTTCCGATCACCGCCGAAGCCTGGGACGATGACGACGAAGCGTGGTTGTGCGATGCGGGCGGCCTGGAGACAGCCGACGCGATCAACGACCCCCAGTTTGTGCCCCTGCTGGTATGGGACCGCCAGACACTGGAAAGCGAAACCGTGGCGGCAGTCGCCGCCAAGGTTGGTACCAGTGACCAGGGCGTTGCCATTACTATCGAGCGCAACAACGAGGGGACGTTTTACGTCATCTGGAAAGCCACCGCCCAGGGCGTCAAACGGCACCGTCTCCATGCCGGTTCCACAGATGCCCGCCGCCTGGAAGCGCATGCGCGGGGCTTCATCGAGCAAATGAACCAGTAGCACACTTGACCCGTCGCCCTGCCGGCAGCAGGGCATTTAGCCAACAGTAAGGAACCGCGAATGCAGCCCACCCAGCCGAAATACACCGCCGAACAATGGACCGCTTCCCTGCCTGCGCTCCGGGGCATGTCCACCAAAACCCTGGACATTGCCAGGGCGGTGCTGGTGGAGGGCAAGGAACCTATCGAGGTGGCCAACGAGATCGGCCAGTCGCGGCAGCTTGTACACGCTGCAATCAAGCGCGTAACCGCCGTGCTGGAACGCCAAACAGTCGGCCTTGTGCCTGTCATGGTCTGGCTCACTCCCGAGGAAGCCGAGCAGGTCAAGCAGATGGCCGCCAAGCATGAGCAGCCAAAGGAGGCCCAACCAGGGACCACAAAGAAGACACCTAACCGACAGAAAAAGGCCTAGATGGCGCCTTTCTGTCACGGACAGTTTGACTGCTGAGGGATTTGCAGATGCTTACACCAACAGAGGAAAAGGGCGTGCTCGATTACCTGGCCTGCCTTGAATGGGTCGCCAGCGCCGAGGTTGCAGAGATCCGCCAGCGCTTGGAAACAGCGACCGGCCAAGTCCGCGAGGATCTGGTGACTGCGATCAAGCAACAAATGGGCGGGGGCCGTCCCGAATTGGCCTGGTACTTCCACCACCTGGCCAGCGAGAAAATCTAGTGCGAGGCCTGCGGCCCGGGC
>NZ_JAEILC010000176.1:0-10443 GCF_016307435.1 Pseudomonas sp. S4_EA_1b
CAGGAAGATCTGCGCCAGCAGCACCGGCACGCCCACCAACGCGGTAACCAGAAACGTCATGCGCCAGCCCATCAGGCCGCTCAGCCAGGTCCCGACGGGCACGCCGAGCACGGTGGCCAGGGTTACGCCGACCATGATGATCGAAGTCGCCTGCGCCACGCCGACACCTTTGGGCGCCAGGCGTCCGCTCAGCGCAATGGCCGTGGCCCAGAAGCCGCCGATGCTGATGCCCAGTAACACACGGCCGAACAGCAACAAGCTGAAGTCGCTGGCATAGGCCACGACGGCGTTGGCGATGATCATGATCAGCGTCAGGCCGATCAGCAGATAGCGCCGGTCCATCGCGCCGATACTCACCGACAGCAACGGCGCTGCCAGCGCGGCCATGATGCCGGGCAGCGTCACCATCAGCCCGGCGTGGCCGGCGCTGATGCCTAAGTCGCTGGCGACGTCATTGAGCACCCCCACCGGCAGAAATTCGCTGGTAACCAGGGCGAAGGCGCCCACGGCGACCGACAGAATCGCCAACCACTGTTGTTTGACGCTTTGCTGATTATGTTCGGGAAGGCCACGAGGGGCCTGGCTGGCGCTTGGCATAAGTTGGGTTCCGGGAGAGGGCCGACTGAAGTCAGTCGACGGGGACGCGGGGAGGAAAGTGGAGGCGATTATAGGAAGCCGGTCTGGCGATTAAACAGGTCGGTGGTTCGATAGTGATCATCACTGCAATTAATGCGCGCTGCTCAACGAAGCGCTTTAAAGCGATAACGCGTAAATGTTTCGCAAACATCAAGGCGGAACGTACGCAGTTGCTGCTCCACTACAAAGGGACGCTTCGAAAGAAGCGGTTTGTATTTTTCCCGTCAATACAGTGAGTCCCAACACATGACTACGGTTAACAGCACGCCAACGACATCCTCTACCTCCCAGGCCAGTTACGTCACTCCAGGGGTTGACGACTCGACGGCCGCGTCGCGGCTCTTCGACGATCTTAATTCCTCTGTTGCGCTAGAGGGGGGGCTGTACGAGACCGCCAAGCAATCGGCCATCCATGGTTCTATTTTGAACAACTTCAATCCCCTGCCCACGCTTGAACAAATGCGTCTTCAAATCAGTGATTCTGATTGGAACTCAGTGGCAAACGTCCCCAGTGCTCGCCTGGGCGCGCTGCTCCATACGCCTTTGGGCAAGGAGCTGGGCAAAAAACTGGGAGAAAAGCTCAAGAGCCAGCTTGGCGGTGATCAATCTCCGACGAGTTTTGACCTCACGGCGGCGGGGGCCTTCAGTCTGTTGGAGAAAGGCAGCTCCTCCGAAGCGTCAGCCAACCCCACAAGCCCCACTCATTTTGCGGGCATTCAACTGAAGCCATTTGCTTCTAGCACCCCGCAAGAGGTATTCGACAACTTGGCCAGTAATCTCGTGCGCAAGGGCCTCGTCTCGCAAGCGTTGGCGCCTGCCGCGGCGTATTTGGTTTTGTGGAAAACCATGCCCGAATACCTCATTAGAGACATGCCTGCCAACTTCGATTTCAACTCCGCTGAAGGGATGAAGTTCACCGCCCAGGTACGCAAGATGGAGGCCGATGCGCCGGTGTCTGGCATTCAGCGTACGTATCAAGAAATTGAGGACCTGATGTATCCCGAGCGCGCAGAAACCCGGCGAGCCCAGACGGTGATTTAACTTCGCCGGGGATAGGTTTTCTGAGATAACGCTGGCATGGCCCTGAATTATCCAATAGGTTCTGGCTTTATTGTCCTGCGCCATCAACTCCTTCGGAATTCGCCCCATGCTTCTGCGTTCCAGCCTGTTATGCCTGTGCTTGTTCAGCGGTCTGTCTCAGGCCGCTGTCGACTGCTCCGCCCTGGCGGAAAAAATCTCCGGCACGGCGCCTGAATTTCATCCTGCGGTGCAGGGCAAGGTTATCGGCACCGGGCGCGCGCATTTTCATACCGCGCCGGATGAGGCTTGTGCCAACAAGAAGCTGTTCGTGATCCCCGGTGACGGCCTGACGGTCTACGCCATGCTGGAAGACCAGACCTGGGTGCAAGTGAATTTCGTGGCCAAGGATGGCGAGGACTACACCGGTTGGCTCAAGGCCGACCGGGTTGAGATTGGGGAGGCGTACGGCGCGCCGTCGGACGAGGTGGAGTGATCGGCGCCATGGAGGGCGCGAGCAGTCTGTCCAGGTAACCGCGAGGAGCTGTGCAATGGTGAACGACTGGAAGGGCCAGGTCGCGCTGGTGAGTGGCGCTGGCAGTGAGCAGGGGATTGGCCTGGCAATTGCGCGGCGGCTGGGAGCGGCGGGGGCAAAGCTGATCATCACCGGCAGCAGTGCCCGCATCCACGAGCGCGTCGCGCAATTGAGCGAGGAGGGTTACGAGGTGCAAGGGCGTGCGGCGGACCTCACCCAAGCCGATCAGGTCGCGCAATTGGTGGCGTGGGCTGAGTCGTGCTGGGGTCGAATCGATGTGCTGGTGAACAACGCGGGCATGGCGATGCAGGGCGACGCCGAAGCTTTCGCTGAGGTGGCCAGCATGAGCCTCGATGCTTGGAATGCGTCAATCGCGCGCAACCTGACCACGGCGTTTCTGCTGACTCGCGCGGTCCTGCCGGGGATGCAGCAGCGTCGTTACGGGCGCATTGTACAGGTCAGCTCCACCACCGGCACCCGGGTCAGCAACCCTGGCGAGGCGGCATATGCGGCGGCCAAAGCCGGCATGGTAGGGATGAACATGAGCCTGGCGTTGGAAGTTGCGCCCTTTGGCATCACCGTGAACTCGGTGGCGCCGGGGTGGATCGCGACGCAGTCCAGCACTGCCGGAGAAATCGTCGCCGCTCAGTATGTGCCCGTGGGGCGTGCCGGCAGGCCGGATGAGGTCGCGGCAGCGGTGGTGTTTCTGGCGTCGCCAGAGGCCAGCTACATCACCGGCGAACTGCTGGTGATCGACGGCGGCAACTGCCTGTCGGAGAACAAAGGCCCGCGTTGAGGTTCAGGCAAATGCCGCCACCATAAACGCCTCAAGCCCTTGCTCCTCAAGGATCTCGATGGAGAAGTGCCCGAAACGCTTGGGCAGCCAGATGATGCGCGTGCCCGCCGGCGATTGCAGGTCCTCCAGGGCCAACGGTAGGCCGTTTTCGTCCTCGGGCTGCACACCCTTGGCGACCAGTTCGGCGTAAGCCACCTCGATGTCCGGCGTGGTGTAGCAATGCCGGTAAATCATGCCCTCACCGTGAGTGTCCAACAGCACCCGCAGGTTACCGGCCAACGGTTGCACCAGCATAAAACGCTCCTGGCCCATCAGCGCTACCGCATAGCGCACATGCAGGCCGCCGCGTTCCCAGACCTGGGTCGTGGAGATGCGCGCATTAAGAATGTTGGCGTAATAAGCGCACGCCTCGTCGAGGTCCTCGACCAAGATATCGACGTGACTGAATTTCAGATCCATTGCTGGCCATCCGGCGAAAGAGGGAAGCCCACGACAGTAGCCGATTTGCGTGCCCCAAAACACCTTGTGCCAATTCTAGGATTCAGCCCCCGGCGGATGACCGAAATACGCCTTATAGGCATGGTTGAAGTTGGCAGGGTTGGCGTAGCCCAGGCGGTGGGCAATCTGCGCGACGTGCCATTTGCGCTGGCGCAGTAGGGTGCGCGCCAGTTCCAGGCGTTGTTGGCGCACGTAATTGAGCATCGACTGGCCGTACACGCGGCTGAAGGCGCGTCTCAGGGTGGTTTCGCCCACGCCCAGTTCCCGTGCCAGCGCCAGCGTACCGGGCGGGTTCATCAGGTTGGTATCGAGCTTGAAGCGTGCCTCGTGTGCCAGGTCCGAATGGCTGCGCAGCGGGGCCATGGGCTTGGCTGGCTGCGGCGCCAGATGCGTCGCCAACTCGACCAGCACGGCCAGGCTCAGGCTTTCCTGATTCAGCCGCTCCAACGCCCCTTGGTAGGGCGAGTGATAAAGGCGCTCGAACAAACGCCCGACGGCGCGACAGCCATGCAACTCTGAAAAGTGCATGCCAGCGTCGAGCAGCCTGGCCAGTGGTTGCAGTGACGGGTCTTCTTCGGCCAATTCGCGTAGATAGTCGCCGCCGATGCGCAGCCCCGCCATGCGCGCACGGCTGCCGGCAGGCATCTGGTCCATCGCTTCCATGCTTTCGCTCAAGCCCAGCACATGGGGCGCGCCGGGGGTGTATTGATTGAGCCGACCGTCCACCCGATGCTGCCATTGCCCACCCAGCACCTGCACGATGCACACGCTGTCGGGCAGCACTTTGTGGATGCGCAACGGCTCGGGAAACTGCAAGTCGCAGTCGAAATATTGCACATGTGGCCGCACCGTCTGCGCGCGGTAATGGCCGATCGCGCTGCCCATGACCTGCCGTGCGCTGTCATCGAATACACCGGCCTGGTCCAGGGCCTCCGGGTGATCGAAGCAGAAGTGGGTGTCCAAGTAGGGGTTGCGGCGGTCCATTGGCAAAAGCGTCCGTTAGAGCTGGTGGGCAGCGTTGCATGATATCGACATCGGGCAGGCCGATCAGTTGTTGTGAGTCACGGCCTTATTGTTGTGCGCCACGGCCGGCCCGCTTGGCAGGCGGCCAAGCGTTGATTTCAATGGTCGGCTTTGAACTGTCGAGGAAGCCGCAAATGTTGATGTATCGCAAGTGGGCAGCGCTGCTGGGCTTGGTTCTGGCCGTGATCGCGGGGCTCGCCCATGCTGACAACCGCCCGGAAGTCGCGGAAAAAGTGCTGGCCTATGCCGGTGAAGGCGGCGTGAAAGTCTGGACCCTGCGTATCGGTGCGCGCAGCGACAATCAGGCGCTGGTGCAGCTAGAGGGCGTGGACCATGACTGGAACATGAAGATCCAGAAGATGGCCGTGGAAAAGACCAGCAAGGACACCCGCTATTCCACCACCGTGGACGGTCAGAAGTTCGTGGTGCTGGTGCTGCAACAAGGTTGGGGCGAACTGTACTTGCCCGGCGAGTCGCAGACGCTGAACGTCGGTTATGACGAGTTCCTGTCCAGCCAAGGCAATGCACAGGCATTTTTGACCGATTATTTGCAGGCCAACTGAGCCATGGGCCGATTCGCGCGGTGGTCGTGGCCGCTGACGATGTTGCTGCTGCCGCTGGTATTGATGGGCTGGGCCAGTGTGCAAAGCGGGCGTGTCGATGACGTGCTGCGCGAAGCACAGAGTGTCGGCAGTGACTATGCCTGGCTGCGCGTGCGTCAGGTGCTGGCTGGGTTGGCCTACTGGCTGGCCCTCGCCGCATTCGTGGCCGGGCCCGCGACGTGGCTCAAGCTGCGGCTGGATGCCTGGCGCGCGCTGAAGTCCAGGGATTTTCTCTACCACCGCCTGTTTCTCTGCTGGCGTGCCTTGGGGCATTGGCTGGCGGCGTACACCGCGCTATTGGTGGGGGCATTGGCCTTGAGCCTGTTGTATGAACTGAGCTGGGGCTGGAGCCACTTCAAGGCCGGTGGCTGGTTCATGCTGCTGGTGGCGGTGCCGGTGGTTGCCGTGCTGTGGGCCGGATGCTTGCTAATCGGGCGTCTGCGCCAGCAATGGCATGCCCTGGATAGCCCGTCCTCGGCGTTTCTGGGGCAAAGCATCGGGCGCGACAAGGCTCCGGCCTTGTGGGCGTGGATTGAACAACTGGCCACCGCCACCGGCGCGCCGGTGCCCGACCATATCGTGGTGGGCATCGACCAATCGTTTTTCGTCACCAGCGTCGATGTGCTCTTGCAACCGGCCGGCGACTCGCTCAGCGGGCGCACCCTTTACCTGCCGCTGACCTACCTCTCGACCCTGAGCCAGGCCGAGACGGCATCCATCATCGGTCATGAGCTGGGCCATTTCAGCAGTCGCGACACCGAGCGCGGCAGCGAAATCGGCGCGCATTTCAGCCTGATGTGCCTGCACTGTGCGTTTATCCGCGCTGAAGATGCCGACCCGGCCTGGATCGAGCGTCCGGCGATCTGGATGACGCAGCGTTTCCTGCACCACTTTCAACTGGCGGTGCATCACTGGGGCCGCGCTCAAGAACTGGTCGCGGATCGGGTGGGCGGCAACATCGGTGGCGAGCGGCTGTTTTGCCAAGCGCTGTTACGGGTGATCGCGCTGGACGCTGAAATCAACACGCTGCTCAGCGAGCGTCACCCCAACCTGATCCAGGCATTGGCCGACCATCTGCGCCATACCCCGCTGCGCCTGAACGAGGCAGCACTGGATCACGCCATCGCCCACCCTTTCGATACGCACCCGCCCACGGCATTACGCCTTCAGCAACTGGGCGTCACGCTGGATGAAGCCCTGCTGGCCGAGGCCACCCGTGTGCCCACCGAACACGACCGACACTGGTTCAGCCAACTCACCCGTACGGCGTCGTCGGCTGCCACACAGCCCGTATCACCGCCGATATCAACCGTCCAAGGAGAATGACCATGACCCAACCCACCGATCCGCTGGCGGATCTCGCCGGTGCACTCAGCCAGGAATATGCCGACTCCCGCGACGCTCAACGCAAGCGTGCGGTCGCCGAACTTGAGCAGGTTATCCAGCGCGTACCCGAGCAGACCGAATTCACCAACTCGCGCCGGTACAAGGTGCGCGGCCCACTGTTTTTACTGATTTCCCTGGCGCTGCTGGGGTTCGCGCTGCACCGGGGCTCCACCGGCCTTGGCGTGTGTGCCGCAGTGATGGCCGTGGTGTTCGTGCTGCTCACCTGGCAGCACCGCAACGCCGGGCAACACGCCTTTATGCGCCTGACCCGCCGCCAGCTGTTTGTGGACACCCTGAGCGCGCCGGTAGATCTGGTGGACATTGTCGACGTCTCCATCAGTGAGGAAGGCTGGCTGACGGTGCAGAAACTGATTTTGCGTGCCGATGCGCCCCTGCCTGTCCATCGCTCCGCGCGACAGCTGTTCGGCAACCAGGCCCTGGCCCTGAAAAAGCCCCAGCCGCAGATCCGCATCCAGTCCGCCGGCCTGATGCAGGGCGGCCGCACCCTGGACTGCGACCAGATCGCAGAGATCCTCAACGCCTATTGCCAGGCCGCCCATGCGCAACGTCACCTCGATGCGTTGCGCCAGGAAGCCCAGCGGGCTTGATCGGTCCGCTAGCGCAGCGGCACATACACATCGGTCTGCCATTGATCCTGCGGCGTCTCGGGGTAGACGCTCAGGTAATGGAAGAACAGCGGGTGGTCGCGAAGCTCCTCGCCGCTGGCAGGCAGCCAATCGCGGTAAATCGGATAAATCGTTTCGCCGATATGATCCGGCGAGCCCACATGCCGCACCACCACGCAGCGCCCGGCAGGAATGACGCGCGCATGCACGCCAAACCCATTCGGCGCCACCGCCTCGTCAATCTCGCCACAGATAGCAAAGCGAAACGCCTCGGGCGCAGTGGTATCGGGGTTGTTATAGGGAATGCCAAACGTGCGGCTCGACGCCACCGGCGACTGGCCGCTCTGCTTGCGCCATTGGATAAATCGGCTGGTCGTCTGGTTGACCAGCCCGGCGGGCCCGCAATGCTCAAGCGCGGCCACCTGGGTTTGGGGAAATTCTACGATGCGTGATTGCATGATGATCGTCCTGGAAAAGTGAGGGATAGCGAACACCGCATTCCAGGTCTGCCAGTTCGGCGCCTTCCTGAACGCACTCGGCGCCATACCGAACGCCCGCCGGAACGCCCGGCTAAATGCCTCCGGGCTATCGAAACCGGCACTGAGCGCGGCCTCCAGCACCGAATAATCGGCAGCGTTTGCCAGGCTATGGGCCGCACGACGCAGGCGCATCAGTTGCACATAACGCGACACCGGCACGCCGACGAACGCGGTGAACTGTCGATGGAAGTGAAACGCCGAAAAATTCGCCAATCGGCTCAACGTATTCACCGACAGGTCGCCTTCGAGGTTGGCCTGGATATAGGCGAGAACGGCGTTGAAGCGCTTGGTGTAGGCGCGTTGGGTCGGCGTCTCGGACACTGGGAGAAACTCCTGGAAGGGCGGTCGGCGATAGAGTCGACTATAGCGGGGCGCGCGTGCCTAGCCGGGTTTGCTCAAGGTGCGATTGGGGTAAGAGTCTCTACACAACCCGTTCAGTGAAAACATAACCTGAGAACATCAGGTCTTTGTGGTGAGCAGGCTTGNNTTCGCAGCCCAGCGCAGGGCCAAAACGCTCACCACAGCGTTATTTGTCGCCTGTGAGAGTGTCGTGTGAATAGCTAAGGCGCGATTGGCGCAATCAAACATCACGCGCCTAGACCTCGTTACAAAAGCGCGTCTTCTCGTCCCAGCTGCGTTCTACCCAACCGGGTTGCCAGTGGATGGTATCGATATGAATCACCGGCAAGCCCGTACGCTGGCCAAGCTTGCGCGCTAACGTACTTTTGCCGGAACCGGGTTGACCGACGATCATCACGCGCTGCATTGGGACTCCTTTTGGGTTGAGCACGTTGAGTGGTTGGTGGGGGATTTTGTGTTAATGGCGGTGTGTGTCAACAAAAGGGAGGTTGGTGTTGTGGGGGGCGTTTGACCAATATATGGCGGTTGGGAAAGGGAGCGTTCGGCCAAAAGCGGAAAGCCGGCGCGGTTCTGGTTCAGACCGATAGTCGAGGCTCACAGCATGCGACTGCATATCTAAAGTCATTCTGGCTTATTGCTTACACCCATATCCCTATTGGCTCCCTCTCGCCGTCCAGTTTACTGGGGGGATTGAAGACCCTCTAAGCCCAGCGGGAGCATGCTCCCTCGCCACAGGGGAACATTAAAGTCATAAGACTTGTATTGGCCACTGGGTAATTGGCATAGTGCTGCCACTCCCAAACTGACCCGGCGCCAAGGACTAGATCAGCCAGAATCTGACGGAAGTTCAGGGCCTTGCCAGGTTGCTTGTTCCAAGGATCTGGACACTTAACCCATGAAAACATACGCAGCGCTGGCCCTTGCGCTCACCACTCTGTGCAGCACCGTCCACGCGGCGAGCTGGCAGATTTGCCGGTTGGACGTACAGATCGTCGACGTCTTGAAACAACCGTACCCACAACTGCATGGGCGGATCCTCAAGGCCGCCCCGACCTCAACCACCACGCAATGTCCCCAGCAAGGCTCGATGGTCACCTTCACCCCGGAAACCACCGATTACCAGAACACCCTCCCGCGTCGGCAATGGCCTCGAAAAGGCCAGTCGGTGCAGATTGACTACCGGTATCTGGATGGCATTTGCAAGGGCGACGGCCACCCGCATCCGTGTCGCATCGACCACTATCCACTCAGGGGACGCTAATCGGGCGTCACTCGCTCACGCAACTTTCGCAGCAACCCATCGCATGGATATGCCCAGCACGCCTTCGCGCGAAATGCGTGGCGCTGTAGCATCATGAATTCTGCCAGCAAACCAGCCCTAAGGACGATTGATGGCTATTAACTTTGAACCCAAGATAGGGCAGATCTTGGAGCGTAATTATGGCGGCTACCAGTACGATGAGAACGCCATGGCTATCATTAGAGGGACTCAAGCGCACTAGCTGCCTATCAGCCATTCCAGCTCGGCCTTTCCAATTAGAAAGTCAGTTATCGGCCAGAAGGGGCCTTTGATAGACAGTAGTTGATGACGAAATTATCACTGTGGCTCTAATTCTGACCATAAACCTTTGCAGCCCATGCCGGCCATTAATGTCCCGAAGTCTTCAAAGTTACAGACATTCACCTCAAACGGGCTCGCCCACGTTGCCTCACATTCGTCGCACACCCACAGTAAAAGTTGTGTAGAGCAGACCCGCATTGCTCGAACGTCACCTTGCCCGCATCTTTGGCATTTAATCAGCATGAAAATAATCTCTGACAGGACCCCGGCGTAGTCTAATCAGATCGGTCGACTGTCGTCCGCGGCGATAGGCAGAGATTGTCCAAAAGCAGAAATCTAAAATGTCCCCACTAGAGTGGGGACTATTCAGTTGAGTGCCTGATGGTCGGCACGCTCTCAATCACCCTGGCGTCGTTCCGAGCGCGTACGCCGGCACTCTGGTCTCGGTGCTATTGCACACCTCGGCGAAAGCCGTGAATATCTTGAGGGGCGTCGTGACAAGCCTGTGGCTGTTGAGCTGCGCTGCCTTCGACTCATGGTGGAAATAAAAAATAGAGCATTCAGGGAATGGAATATCCTTCATTTGAAAACGAGCCAAAGAAAAAAGCATTCTGGGCGGCGCCGTGCCTGATTTTGGTAGTGGGCTGGATTGTTTATATGCTTTGGGCTAGTCGCATTGGGACTCGAACCGTTTTAATGGCGTCGATTCCTGAGTGGACCACCTATATAGTCGTTAGCTGTTTGGTTGGACTCGTTTTTGCCGGACGAGCAATTTACTATCGCCCTGGCGGAAGAGATTTGAAGCGAGTTGCCGACTCTTTTGTGGGGGGCGTTTGTCTGGGTCTTGTATTGTCTTTAGATTGC
>NZ_JAEILC010000177.1:0-6145 GCF_016307435.1 Pseudomonas sp. S4_EA_1b
TCGCGTTATTCGAGGTGCCCATAAACAACAGCAGCAGTAATAACGAGCGATTCGGACGCACGACAAATGCGCCCATTGCGCTCATGGATAACGAATCCATGGTTGAGTCCTGAGTTAAAGGGGTCTTGGGCCGCACAGCAGCCTATGTCAGAGCACGAATGTGGCGCGCGGTGGCCGTTCAATCAGGAAGATCGGGCTTGGAGGAATGGAGTAACGAGGGGCGGGTATCGGCTGCGTACGTTCAGGCAGCGTGCTGATGCTGAGCAGCGTGGTCAGGTGCGGTGTTTCATGCACATGGTCGGCGGTCAGCGGTGAGTGGCAGTGATCCCCGTATGCAGCACAGGCGAGCGCCTCGTCACCATGGGTATGCGAATGTGCGCCATTGTTGCCACTCCCGACTGGCTGACTCGAACCCATAAAGAGCGCAGAGGTGTGCCCGGCCCAGGCTATCAAGATGGCCAGAGCAAGGGCAAAAATCACCTTAGTGCTGATGGGGTTGCTGAGCATGTCGTGTTTCTTTTGATGCCTAAGCGGATGGTTGTTCTGAAGGGGTAGTTGGTTTGACCATATCCCCCCCAGGGGGATAGGATGCGAGCGTAATTCATCGATGCATGAGACTCAAGGCATGAGCGATCACGAACACGGCCATCAGCACCAAAGTCATAGCGATATCATCAAAAGGTTGAAGCGTGCGGAGGGCCACCTGCGCAGCATCGTCAGCATGATCGAAGACAGCCGGGCCTGCGTCGACATCGCTCAGCAACTGCATGCCGTGGAAAAAGCCGTCTGCCAGGCCAAGCGTGTGCTTATCCAAGACCATATCGATCACTGCCTGGAACACACCGTCGAAGCACTCGCGACAGGTGAACGCGCATCGCTCGAAGACTTCAAGCAAATCACTAAGTACCTCTAGGCCTTTTCCCATGTCGAGCTTCGCTGAACTGCTGCAACAGGGAGCCTCGCAGGCCTGGTTGTACTTCCCCAGTGCCATCCTGCTGGGAGCCTTGCATGGCCTAGAGCCAGGGCATTCGAAAACCATGATGGCGGCGTTTATCGTGGCCATTCGCGGCACGGTGAAGCAGGCTGTTCTGCTGGGACTGGCCTCAACGCTTTCCCACACCGCAGTGGTTTGGCTGGTGGCCATGGCCGGCATGTACCTGGGGCAGAACCTGAATGCCGAAACCACCGAGCCGTATTTCCAGCTTGCGTCCGCCGCCATAATTATCACCATCGCCCTGTGGATGCTTTGGCGCACCTGGCGTGGCGAGCAGATGTGGCGCTTCGAGGAAGGCGATGATCTTCAGCATGACTATCACCACCACGATGAAATGCAGCGCATCGACACCGGGCATGGGCGCATCGAACTGTCGATCTTCGAAGAGGGCGTCCCTCCGCGCTGGCGACTGAATATCTTGACTGGCCATGCCTGGTCGGCAGCTGAAATGAGCCTGCTGACGACCCGCCCCGATGGCCTGGCCCAGCAGTTTCGCTTCGTCGACCGAGGTGACTACCTGGAGTCAGTGGACGAGATTCCCGAACCCCACGAATTCACAGCGCGCCTGAGCCTCGGCCATGCCGGTCATTCTCACGACTATGATCTGGAGTTCCACGAGCACGGCCACGGTCATGGCCATGATCATGCAGAACTGGAGGGCCTGGAGCTGTCGTTGGAGGGCTACCAGGATGCCCATGAGCGGGCGCATGCCAACGATATCCGCAAGCGCTTTAGCAATCGCAACGTCACCACGGGCCAGATCATCCTGTTCGGTTTGACGGGCGGGCTGATTCCTTGCCCGGCAGCGATCACCGTGCTGCTGCTCTGCCTACAAGTGAAGGAAGTCGCGCTGGGAGCCGTGCTGGTGTTGTGCTTCAGCATTGGCCTGGCCATCACCCTGGTTACCGTTGGTGCTGCCGCCGCTATCGGAGCACGCCAGGCGTCCAATCGCTGGCCCTGGCTTGGTGCTGTGGCGCGTCGCGCTCCGTACCTGTCCAGCCTATTGATCATCGGTGTGGGGATTTACGTGGGTGTCCATGGCTGGATCGGCCTGAACGCCTAGCCTGATGTGCGAGTTATCCGGCTATTTCGGCCTGTTCCTCGCCGCCTTCGGTGCCGCCACGCTGCTGCCCATGCAGCCGGAAGCGGTGCTGGTCGGCTTGCTGCTGACCGACCCCTATGCCGCCTGGACACGGCTGGCCGTGGCGACCACGGGCAATGTACTGGGCTAAGCACTGAACTGGCTGTTGGGCCGTTTTATCGAACACTACCGACACAAACGCTGGTTTCCCGTCAGCGAAGAAAAACTGGAAAAGACCCAGCAGGCTTATCACCGCTTCGGGCGCTGGTCGCTGCTGATCAGCTGGGTACATATTATTGGTGATCCACTCACAGTAGTGGCTGGCGTCCTGCGGGAACCCTTTTGGAGCTTACTGTTGATCGTAACGCTGGCCAAGGCCACTCGCCATCTGGTGCTGGCCCCTGACGCTCGGGTGAGACAGGTCAAGTTCTTCGGCTGGTCGCTCGATAAGTATTGGATTGCCGCTGTCGAAGATTTAATCCGGCAAGAGATGGTCTTTCCTCAAGCCTGCGCATTTACAATATAGGCACTCTCCCAAGTGCTTACTGTTCGTGGTCGGGCGCTAGATTGACCAAGGGGATTATTCCAGCTTGAGCAGAGCGCACCCACCCAGCGAGGGTCTCGAGATTCTGTTGCAGCGACTCAGCCTCCGTCCAGATGCAGGCATTCTCAGTAGGTACTGTCAGTGGCACACCCTCTACAAGGGTTAGGGCCATCGCATGAAGCTTCAGCAGCTCATCTCGGACAGCCACAACTCCACCTAACTCAGCCAGACAGGCATCGAATTGGTCAACCAGTCGCAGAAGCTGGGAGGTGTCGAAGCTGGCTCGCAGCTTGTCCAGTGCTACACCATCCACTTCTCCGTAGGGTGTGACTCGAAAAGTCGCGGGAGGGATCTCGATCATGTTGCCTCCTAGGCACCGGTCTTGCTGGCCGTGTTGGCTCGAAGCGAGCCGGCGGCCTGTTGGAATACCGAGTCCTTGATCCAGGGCTCCGGTGGCCTATTGAGCTTGAGGTTGAACTCACCGAAGCGCTTGACGTTGCTGGTCAGGTAGGGGCTGAGGAACGACACGTCCTCATCGGTGAACTGCCAGCCCTCGCGGGCCAGTTTATGCAGGATGCGCATCATGTCCACAGTGTTCTGCAGGATCACCGACGAGGCCACCATGTCGTTGTAGCGCAGCCGTTTCTGCTGCTCGTCCGGATCGTTTTCAGCAATCACATCGCCGCCGAAAGATAACCACTTGGAGAAACCGTTGTAGGACTCGATCTTGTTGGTGTTCGCGGTGACCTCCTGGCGCAACTCGCGACTGCCGATCCAGTTGAGCAAGAAGATCGTACGGATCACGCTGCCCAGTGCCTGAGCCGCATGGTAGAGCTTGTTGCGCCGGCTGTAGGAGCCGAGTTTGCGCAGCAGCATGGGCGAGGAAATCTTGCCGGCCTGGATCGACAATGCGACCTGCATCAGATCCTGCCAGTGGGTTTCGATCAAGTTCCAGTCGGCAGTGTCGGTGAACAGGCGGTTGATATGCTTGTACGAAGCACCGCGATCCGGCCGGCACATCACCAGGTCGCGCCAGTTGCGAATACGTGGCATCAGATTGATGCCCAACAGATGGGTGAAGGCAAACACCGTGGCCGACTGCCCTTGGGTATCGGAGTACACCGTGTCAGCCTCGACGCTGAGATCAGCCTTGAGCAGCCCCTCGATCACGTAGATCGCCTCCCAGATGCCCGGCGGGATGAAGTGCTGGAACACGGCGATGTAGTTGTTGGCCACGTGCCGATAGGCCACGGCTCCCATTTTGCGGTAGCGAAAGTGGTAGCCGGCCAGCAGGTTGTCATCATAGAAGTCGAACTGCGTGCCGTCCGCAGCCACCGCCTTGCCATCGCCCCAGAGCTTGGGCAGATCAAGTTGAAGGTAGAGTTCCACCAACTCGCGGTTAGCCTTGTCCAGTTTTTCCAGCGAGAGGTGACGGCGATTCGTATAGGACAGCATGTGTGGCGTGACATTACCGGTCAGATGCCGTGCAGCCTGGCTAGGGCCTAGGTTGCAGCCCATGGCGAAGATCGTCATCAGGTAGCGCTCGGCAGGCTCTTTGAGCTTCGGCTCGTTACCGGACATGGGCCCGAAATGCCGCGTGAACTGAATCCAATGCTCGATGTTAGCCATGATATCGAGCACATGCCTGGCCGGCATGCGCTGCATAAGCGCCGTCTGCAGCGAGATGGCCGAAGGGGGGATGTCCCGCGCCGCTACTCGGCGCAACACCGGTTCTCCAGCTTCGTTAATCGATACGTCCCCTCGGCATGATGGGAATTTCTCGTCCAGTTGTTGCGCGGTTTCCTCCAACTGGGTCTTGAGAGAGGCAACAAACTCCTTCGCTGTGCCAGGCAGCCCCATCTTTTCGCAGTAGGCCGGTAGTCGCTGGAGACATTCCTCCCAGGGTAGCAACTGCTTGCGATAGTCGGCGAAGGATACCGACCCTTGTACGCACATGTCGCCGGATCGCAGCTCGCTGGCCAGGTAGGAGAAAACGCAAACTTCCAGATAGCGCCGGTTGGTCGGTGGCCCCTCACTCGAAGGGCGACGAACGACCTTGACCCAGCGCTCCGACGCAAACGACAAATCGACGTGCTCGTCGATCCATTCGCGGTGTAGATTCTCGCTGTCCTGGATCAGTTGAAGTGCCTGAGTCAGCGACCGATCCTGAGTCGTGGGCTCCAGTTGGAGAAGGTGACTGAGACGGAACAACAGCGAGCGATGGGACCTGAAGTGCTTCCAGATCAACGGCAGGTAGTTATTACCGCCGGTAGCTTGGACTTCGGCGCAAGTCTCACGCAACCGATCCAGATTGCCATCAGGGGAGAGGTATTCCCGAATCAGGCTGCCAGCTTCCTGGTCATCCGGTTCTTGAACCAGAATCTGCACCACGCCGTCCAGGGTCGCCGCCAACTGCTCCAGCTTCTGGCGTTGTCGCGCCTGGATTTGTTCCAGCTCCTCCTTGGCGCGTTTATGGATCGTCGAAATCCGCCGGATGAACATCTCGGCCAGGTGGTCCCGAGTTCGCACACGCATTCGATATATCAAGGCCAGCATCAGCGTGTGGCGCTTCGGCAGCGAGCAGTCCTTCAGCTCGGAGACGTCCGCCGCCGCGGCTTGGGCAGCAAAGTGGCGAATCTTGGCATCGACGATCCCCTCAAAGATGGCCTCCAGGTCCCCGAAGCTCTCTAGCCAGGCCAAGTGGTCGATCAGCACCTCCAGGTGCTTGCGAGATGGCTTCTTGGGTGCCTGTTTCAGCGCATTGAAATCGCTCTGGCGCCGGCCGAAGTCGGTGTCGAGCAGCTCCTTCAGCTTGTAGATCACCTCGATTGGCGCTCGAGTCACGACTAGGTTGAAGGTAACTTCCTGGGCACTCGCCAAGGCGGTTTCTGCGAGGTTGTTGAGCGTCGAATAAGCCGGAAGCTCATAGCCACGCTGAATCAGCTCATCAAGCATGGCATTGATGAGATCGACTCGCTGCTCAAGAACTACAGCGCAGTCACGTGCGATCTGCTCAGTGACCGCTAGCCCGTCGCTGCTGTAGAAGGGGGTAACCTGCAGGTACTGCCGTACCGCTGCTTGGTGCCGGTAAAGGGTGCGGGGATTGCTATAGCGTGGAGCTATTCGTGCGCCGTAGCGGAGGCATTGCCGGACATGACTGATGAGTTCCTGAGGAAGCTCCTCGAACGGAACGAAATAGTGCAGCTGCTGAAACACCTTTAACTGGATTGCCAGCCCAATCGAGAGCGCTGGACTCTTAGCGGTGTTGTTGACCCATTCGATCTCTGAATCAGACAGGGAATAGCTTCGATGAAGCTCCTTGGCCGGTAGCTGACTGGGCAAGATAGGGTAGGCTGTTCTTTCCACCGATGCCATTGAACACATCCCCCAAGCGAGGCAAAAGCATCAGCATAGACGGCTAGCCAGACGGTGGATGACCAGCAAGCCACGGCCTCTCGAATAACCTTTTAAATCATATATTTACAGAACGAATGTCCTAATTTTTGCCTTATCTCGGCATAACCCC
>NZ_JAEILC010000178.1:0-2701 GCF_016307435.1 Pseudomonas sp. S4_EA_1b
TTATTGAATTATGATTCTGATGTTTCTAGTTTTAACTTGGAAGCTACCAAATCAGCAGTTGTAAATATTTTTTGTGATCCCCAAAATTTTGAAAAACAATCCATTTTTTCGCTGGGCGGTACTTACGTTTATGTTTTTGGTAGCAAAAATGTAAAAGAAATTGGCCGATTTGAATTTAACAAAAAGAATTGTGAAGGTTCTTTGTAAACGCTTGGTCATCGAGGCGGAGCAGTGTGAAAGGGCAGGTTTATTTAGCCTTTGCCCTTCCCGCACGAGGCCAGAGCGGGCGACACAAAGGCCGCCCGATTTTCACTCAAGACGGATCGGCATTCAGCCTGCGACTGATGACATCCAGCAAATCACACCCGTCGCGCAGCGGAATGGCCAGCAAATGGGCGAAGTCTGAAAGCACTACGGCATCGCTGCTGAGTTGTTCGCGGAGGCCAGGTTTTCCAGCAGTTGGGTGACGGCCCGAATGCGGTGCACGGCGGCGTCGTGAAGGACGTCGAAGGGTGCCTGGGTGTCTATGATCAGCGCTGGGACGGTGCAGTCGTGGCCGGTTAGCTGCAGCAGCACAAGGGGATGTCGATGCGTCCAAGCTTGAGAAGGGCAGTTAGGTCGCTCAGAACGGAACACAATACAATTATCTAAATCACAATCAACTTGAAAGAGCCGCCAAGAAAATAGCCGCGTGCACGGACACCTCCTGCATTGAAGACACCACTCGTAAATTTAAGGAGTTAAGTCTTCAGCAGGATATTGAAGCGATAGCGGGCTGTAAGGCTGATCCTTCGACTTGTGCGGAACGGTCGAAAGAGTCGCCAATACCATGGCAGACCTGAACCTCATCAAAGATATTGTGGAATATGGCTCGCCGAAGGCTCGAGAAGCAGTACAGAACCTCATTAACTCAAACTTTGAATTCCAGGAGATGCTAGCAACAGCGACGACTGAGCATACTGTAGGAGATATGGTCGATACGCTTAAAGCGAAATGGAACCTTAGTGACGCGCAGGCGCAAGAGATCACTAACGATCTGAAAGTCGCTCTTTCGGTTGGCTTAGGCACAGCTGCTGGTGCCTTGGCGTACAAACGCGCCATTGCCAGTGGTAAAAAGCAGCCCCAACCTTCTATACCGGATCTCATGCCGGAAGGCGGGAAAAACGTCTGGGATCTTGAGCCTCGTGCTCGGGGCAGGCAGATTAAGTCAACGCTAACAGACACAGATTATAAGGACTGGGCTCGAACGGATAATTTAATAAATCCCAAGACAGGACAACCATTTAAATCCAATAATTTTCCGGTCATTGACTTTCAGCTTGAAAAATAATGTAGTAAATTTGAAAACAATTGATACGCGTGGTAAAGGGTGGTCTTATGATATGAGAATGCATATAGATACCTTGCAAAACTCGAAAATTACTGTGGCTGGTATCCCAGCGACGAAGATTCTGGATATGCGAGTTCAGCCTGGTGGGTTGGCTGATCCGAGTAAGCTTATAGAGTATGGTAAGCAGCGTAATATCACTGTCATTATTAAAAAGTTTGGCGGCTAATCATATGTTTGAAGTTGAAGTTGTTTTTAGTGAAGGCTTGTACGAAAGCTCGCCAAATGTATGGGGGCGGTTGGTGCAACAGCTCAATGACTTTAAGGAATTCGAGGTGATTGATGGATTCACCGGCAAAAAAATGTTATTTGGGGAAGTTTTGCGTTACTTGAAACAAAATAAGCGCAAGAGTTTTTTTGTTGAGTTGGCGGGTGGTTCTATCGAGTTTTCGCTTGTGGCGGATAAAGAACTGTGCCGATTAGATATAAAGAACCTCGCAAATTCTCTTGAGATGGCGCACTCGTTGATTGCTGCACTAATAGATGAGCCAGCTTTCGTTCAGGCTCGAGTTTACGATGCTGAATATGATCGGTGGCAAAATGCCGAGAATATCACACTCTTCGAAGTGGCCAATGTTGAGCACTCCCATCTACCTAAAAAAAGCAATGGATTACCTTTTCCGCTTACACAAGAGGTTGTAGATATATCAAATAATCCTGGGCGCTGGGTTTTAAGGAAAGGTTATATAGAGGCTGTTGGTTCGCCAATGTGGGTTAGTAAGTCTCTGCTTAACTCATTAGACGTGGACGAAAAAGAGTTGATGAATGTCGACCGGTTTTCCGTGGAAGATTTGGGTAGTGTTTTGAAGATTGTTGCTTGCGAGCAGTGTTTCACAGCTGATGTAGGAATCCAGGCTGAGAGGCAAGTCATGCTGAGAAAGATTTTATTTAAAGCGTGAGGTCTAGATCCGTGCAATGAAAGCGGCATTGATAAGGGGGTGTGAGGAAGTGAACGGCGAAAAATGGACAGATTTATTTAAATCAGAGTTGAAAGATCCGTTCATTTACTGAGGGGTTGAAATGAGGTACTACTTAATGCGACAAGATATAACTGTCTGCGATAGGTGGGTGCTCGGAGATGTAAATCATGTAGATAACTAGAATTTCAGTGATCCTCCAGTTAATTTTATGGAGCTAGGCACATATACTCACGATGTACGGTTCGACGATAAAGAATTTGATTATTCCCTCGCTGGATACGCCAGGTTTCTGTTTTAAGCGAGAAGGCAAAAAATTCGCTCGCCGGTTTGCCAGAGATAGACGAACCTTATTAATATGTCGTTTTTGACCCGGTTAATATAAATAATAAAGGGG
>NZ_JAEILC010000179.1:0-2700 GCF_016307435.1 Pseudomonas sp. S4_EA_1b
CCTTTTCACTGCTGAAACTCCTATTGAATAGCTCGCTGATTAGTGAAAAAAACTCAGCCTCTGTATAATCTGATATTTTTTTGCTTTCCATATCTATTTTCCTTTGTTCGAATGAACTTGAATATGCATCTTTGGAGTCATTACGCGGAGATTGTCAATATCATAAACAGCTCCACCCTGACTTATTTGGACGACATGGTGTATTTCATATTTATCCCGGCCTCCCGCTTGCTCAGCTTTAGGGGTAAATGGAGAAAGCCCATCACGCATACCCTTTGCATTGGTTTTTCTGAAGTATTTAACAAGCTCAGGATCATTAGCCACAGCCACCCAAAACTGCTCCCGAAAATCCCGCCAACTCTTGAATTCCTTGCCGCGCAACTGATCGGCGATTTGGCTCGGAATCGGCACTCCGTCACCTTGCGAGGCACCGGCCAGCCAGTTCCCAGTGACCGGCTGGCCATTACCGGTAGCAACACCCGGTTCGTCGCGCGGATCTCGATAAACAATATAGAGTGGTGGAATACCGGTGTCTTCCGGGTAGACGTAGATACCGTCGTTGAACTCGCGTTGGTCAAGTTCTGGATAGGACTCGATCTGCGGTTCCTTGGGAATCAGCAGGGTACCGGACATGATCAGCGGACCACGGGGCACTGCCGGCGTCGAAGACGACGGATCGATCTGGCCAGGTGGAGTATCCGGGGTAACCAGGATGGTACCGCCGCCAGGGCCGGTAGCCGTGTATTTGTAAGTCCCCGAGGCGGAGTCCAGGGTCAGTGCCCTGACGGGGACGGCCGCACTACCCGGCTCGGTCGGTACGGCGATGATTTGAATCGACCCATCGACATTGAGGGTTTTCAGCCGGTAAGGCAGGTCCACCGTTCCTTTGGCGGCGGCAATGGCTTGCCAGTCAACCGCCAGGGGCGGTGCGAGTTCCGAGACCGGAATGGCGAAGGATGCTTGCCGTTCACCGTTGTTCAGCTTCGGCCAGAAGGAACTGACGGCCATGGTGGCGACGACAGCGGCTACCTGCCCCAACATTGCACCAGGGGTCTTGCGGGCCACCGAAAGCAAATCCACTGCGGTCTTGAGAGTCCTGGAAACGCTGGCGGCACCACCCCCTGCCGGGGCCAGCGGTTTGGGCGCTACCGGTACGCCGACGCCTGGAAAACTAGGGAAGGTGGGGAAATCGGGAAAAGTAGGAACCAGCGAGCCAAGATCCCTCCCTGGTTGGTCGGGGATTGTCGGGTCACGCCGGTCAGGGATTGAAACACTGCCAACATCGACCGGGCGCGCTGTGATGCCTCCTTGTCCAGTACCAGTATCGACATCCCGGCCGGTGCCGCCCGTTGCTCCAGTTTCTCCTCCAGGAGTCACGTTGGTTCCAGTATGGCCGAGTGCGTCTTCGACGCGAGAGTCGGTATTGACTGCGGAAGGTGTCGTGATGGTGGGAGTGCTGATTTTGTCCTGCTCTTCCAGGCGCTTGTAGATCTCCTCGATACGCTTGGCCTCACTTTCCGATACGGCAATGGCCTGAAACCGCGCATTGATTTCGTCTTGACGCTTTTTCTCCGCCTCGGCGACTCGCTTGGCCTCTGCTTCGGCCAGGCGTTGCAGTTCGGCTTTTCGCTGAGCCTCGGCCTGGCGACGAGCCTCTTCGACCTGCCGTCGGGCTTCAGCTTGACGTTGCTCTTGCGCTAAGCGTTCCGCTTCAGTCTGCCGGGCTGCCTCTGCGGCGCGCTGTGCGTCCTCCAGCCGCTGAAGCCGGGTCAGTTCGGCGACCTTGCTATCCAGGGCGGAGGAGCGGCTATTGAGGACGCTGATTTCCGCTTCGATCAAGCGGATCTTTTGTGCGGCGGAATAAGACTTCGACCAGTTGTCGAAACTGAAATCTTTATCTTCGCGGCGGCCATAGATTTCGTTCATTACATTGACATAATTGACCATGAGAGGGTCATAGCCAAAGAATGCATTTGCAATGGTGCGTGCGTCAGCCAGTTCCTTTTGTTTGGACGCCAGCAGTTCCACCGCCGCGGCTTTTTCAGCAGAGGCCATCTGCAAGGGTGTCGCCTCGGCAGGATTTAATTTTTCCTTTTTCTGGCTTGCGAGATACGCCAGTTCGCCATCGACAATCGACCCCACATTGGCCAATGCAGTGTTCGTGGATTTTTTGATCTCTTCCTGCACGCCACGAATCATGATCGCGGCGGGAACTTGAGACCTTTCATATTGGTATCGCTTGATCAGATCCTTGATTTTCGCGCCCTCAGGAAGGTCGAACTTGGTGATACCTGGTCGAGCGATATAAGTCAGGTATGGGATAGGGGTGGGTGGCGGAGGTGTGTAGAAAGAATACTGACCCGTATCGGTTGCTACCGTGGTCATACTTCCAAGGTCAAAGACATCACTCATGATATTTCCCTTAAGAATCCGTAAAAGAAAATCTGTTTCACTGCCTGCCTGGCAGGCAAGCGGGATTCTTAAGGTTTGTTGTAGAGCATTAAAGATAGTGCCCTTCAATAAACTATGATGTACAGGCAATACACGGTAATCAACTGCAATATCTCGGTTTTGGGTTACTGGAGGTTGCGCTCCAGTCCTTCCTTTGCGGTGTCGCTCCGCTCGTGGAGGCGTCCATCAAACGACCGTTTTCTGGACGCCGACCTCATTTCACCTCGGTTGTCGTTTTCAGAAGACGAC
>NZ_JAEILC010000018.1:0-68404 GCF_016307435.1 Pseudomonas sp. S4_EA_1b
CGCCGTCTGATCTCCATAGGGGTCGAAACACAGACGATCCGCTTCTATGAACAGCAGGGCTTGTTGCCGCCGCCTGATCGGCAGGACAACGGTTACCGTGTCTATACCGAGAAGCATGGTGAGGGGCTGGCCTTCATCCGTCGCTGCAGAATCCTGGGCCTGTCACTGGCTGAGATTCACGAACTACAGAGCTATCAGGACGACCCTCATCAGCCTTGTACCGCCGTCAACGCCTTGCTCGATGATCACATCTCTCATGTGCGGTCGCAGATAACCGCTCTGCAAGCGCTTGAGAAACAACTCGTTTCACTGAGAGCGAGTTGCAACGATGACCGGGAAGTTGAGGCGTGTGGGGTTCTTGCTGGAATTAGCGAAGGAAACATGCACCAGCAGTAGGTGAAGCATCAACCAGATAATCCGATGAGATGCCGGTCTGTCTCACTCTCATGCAAAGGTAAGATCAACCATTTAATCCGCTTACCCCGAATTTCTTGAGAGGGCATGCTCGGCAGCGATGCCTAAGCTACTCAGGGTCATTCGCACCCGCGGATAAGACCACCAACAATTAAGAGAGATTGTCACTATGTCGAATAAATCCAACGTCGCTACCGGTGCCGCTCTGGCTCTCGTGGCCGCCAGCCTGTTTGCTACCCTGCCTGTCCAGGCCGCCCAGGACACCAAAGCAGCTGAAGTGAAGTGCTTCGGCGTCAACGGTTGCAAGGGCCAGAACGACTGCATGACCGCCAAAAATGCCTGCAAAGGCCAGGGAGAATGTAAAGGCCAGGGTTTCAAGCTGATGACTCAGGCCAAGTGCGATGAGGCCGGTGGCAAGACCAGCGAATAATGCCGTTGCGGGGAGTGCCTGCCACTCCCCTGCTGGAGTCTTGAATGAGTAAGCGCAAAACACTGGGTTTCGGTCTTGGCCTTCGCAGTGAGTATTACCAGCAGATTCTTGAACAGCGACCTGCGGTCGACTGGTTTGAGATCATTTCCGAGAATTACCTGGTGGGCGGTGGCAAGGCCCTCTACTTTCTCGATGCGATTGGCGAGCAATACCCGTTGGTGATGCACGGAGTATCGCTGTCGATCGGCGGTTCGCATAACCTGGACATGGGCTACCTACGACAGCTCAAGCAACTGGCGGACCGGGTACAGCCCCAGTGGGTTTCCGACCACTTGTGCTGGAGTCGCGGCAACGCCCATCAACTCCACGACCTGCTGCCGCTGCCGTTTACCCAAGAAAGCCTGCTGCATGTCGCCGCGCGGGTGCGTCTAGTGCAGGATGTTCTGGAACGTCCCATTGTGCTGGAGAACGTTTCTTCTTACGTGCAGTGGAAGACGTCCAGCATGAGCGAATCGCAGTTTCTCTCGGAACTGAGTTTCCTGACCGGTTGCGAATTGCTCCTTGACGTGAACAACGTCTACGTCAGCGCACGAAATCAGGATTTCGACCCATGGCAGTTCATCTTGGAATTGCCGCACGAGCGGATTCGTCAAATTCACCTGGCCGGGCATAGCGATTACGGGCAATACCTCATCGACACCCACGACCAGCCCATCGCTGACCCGGTTTGGGCGCTCTACAGCAAGACTTTGAGCTACTTGGGTCCAACGTCGACGTTGATCGAGCGGGATGATCATTTTCCACCGTTCGAGGATCTGTTATCCGAGTTGGAGCATGCCCGAGCTATCGCCAATGGCGTGATATCGAGGGCAACCCTTTGAGCCTAAGCGCCTTACAGACTGCATTTGAAACTTACCTGACAGATGGTGCCCTGCCCTCCAACGAGCTTTTGGAGCAAGTCCGGGGTTGCACTGCGCTGAGTGCCCTCGAAGGCCTGCGGATCTACCATAACGCCTATCGCTCGCGCCTGCTGGCGGTGCTGCGCGAGGATTTCCCGGCGCTGCAGCAATGGCTGGGAGAACAGTCGTTCGAGCAACTCGCACTGGCCTATATCGCCGCCTGGCCACCGCGGCATTTCAGCATTCGCTGGCTGGGTGAAAAGCTGCCCGAGTTCATTCGCAGCTACATTGCGGAACCTCAACTTTCACCGATGCGCGAACTCGCGGAGCTGGAGTGGGCTTTTACACTGGCTTTCGATGCTCAGGATGTCGAAGCGCTTTCACTGCAGGCCATCAGTGAGTTTTCGGCTGAAGACTGGGTTTCATTCAGGGTTTCCCTGACTCCATCTGCCAGATGGCTGCGATTGCAGTACAACACCCTGGCGCTGTGGAAGGCTGCCAAGTCTGGGGATCTGCTTCCCGTTGCCACCCAACCAGCCGGGAATCGAGACTGTCTGGTCTGGCGTCATAACCTCGTATGCCATTACCGAAGCCTGGAGCCAGAAGAGGCGTCAGCATTGCGGTTTTTCGTCGAGGGTGGATCGTTCGCCGAACTCTGCGAGTCATTGAGCGCAACACATGGAGAGCAAGCCCCCCTGCAGGCCGCAACTTGGTTGAAATTGTGGGTCAACGAAGGTTTGCTAAAGCTCAGGGCAACTATTCACGAATGACCCGGAACCTATAGGCTAGCGGCTTCTCTTTGGCCACTCCCGAGCGCGTCTATGACACACCGCATCATTCGTTTCAAACAGCAAGCCTTGCTGGACCCAGAGACTTACCAGGCGATGCTGGCCGACGGCGTCGGTCATTGGGAGGCGCTTGTAGGAAAAGTCGTCGGAATAGAAGACGAGAAAAGCCACGAGTTCGCCGCATTGAAAAGCCTGTTCAAGCGAAAGCGCTACTCCTATGACACGCTGGAAATGCGCGAGCCAGGCGATCACTCAAACTGGCTTCGCGGCCGAGATGGGGATGAAGGTATTACTAACGAGGTCACCAGTATTCACGGGCTGAAAGAGCTCTCAGAACTGGAGATTTAGTCGGTCGGCAGGCCAGCGCTCAAGCGCTGACCTGGGCCGCATAACCAAGCTCCTGGATCAGCTCGCGGATCGATTCGGCACTTTCTGTGCTCTCTACAGTGACCTTGCCGGCTGCCCGATCCACCTCTACGCGTGCGTCCTGATCCAGCGTCTGGATGGCCTTCGTGATTTTGCTGACACAACTGCCACAACCCATACCCGAAACATTCAGGCTGAACATCTCTCTCACCTCATTTCGTCCGCGGCTCAAGTTACCGCACAGACAGCATCGACCTTGACACGATGGCAAGGTCAAGTGCGCAAACGCAACAGTAAGGCTCAGCCGTTGTTCACAGGCATCAGGATGGGGTTCGATGAACACACCACTACGTGCCTTGCGCCCCTTGTAAGGGCGACATACAGATTCTGAGCGGTCATAAGTTCAGGATGCAGAACAACCGAGACATCCGCCTCGAGCCCCTTGAGAAGTAATGTGCTGCCTACCGAGCGTCTTGCGATGGGGCGGGCAAGGTGTCGATTGCGTTCTCGCGCTTGAATGGCTGCACTCAGAAAGTCGGCTGTACCTCCCGCCACAGCTTGCATAGCGGACCGGCAGCAGTGCAGAACTTCCGGTCGGTACACCCGTGCCCCCGGCTGTTCGGCGAGGGCGTTGAGCACAAGGAGTGCTCGCTGCGGTGTTGGCTCCCCGACGAATGCGACGGCCTCGGCCTCGGCTGGGGTCGGTGGCGTTCGGGCACGTCCTGTGCGCAGAGACTCCACACGCGTTCGCAGGTTTGCTGCACCTACCCCCGTCATCACGCTTGAAGCAAATTCCGCAAGTTGTGCCAGAGCATTGGCACCCTGCAGGTTAAAGTTCCTGGCGAAGTTGACGAGGTCCCTTAGGTCGACGGCTTCGACGGCCATGGCGCCGGGTGTCTGGCTCGTGAGCTGATGGCGACCTTGCACGTTGATGGAGTCCCCGATGATGAGGACGCTGCCCCGAGCGTTGGGTGACTCGGTTCTAGCGGCCACCAGCCGCTGCTGGACTTCGGTCCCGGCGTTGAGCTGCACCCAGCGCACTTCTGCCGGAGCCGTGCGCAGATCCACCGGCTGGCCAACTTGAAGTTGCTGCCGTATGGCGAGTAGCCACTGCCCAAGGTTCTCAGCTCCGGCCAGCCGCCAGCGCCAGGGTATCCTCAGCTCTCCTGCCGCGGGGAACAGGGGCTGCACCTCATTCGCCCAATGCACCAGTCGATTGCCACGAAAGTCGTAGATGGCTTGCATTGGGTCACCGAGCACGCAGGTCGGTAGCACCTGGGCCAAACCTGACACGATGGCGTGCTGGACGACGTTGCAGTCCTGGTATTCGTCGACAAGCAAGCGCGCGTAAGTGGCACGGAGAGGCTGAGCAAGGTGGCCTGCCTGCAGTAACAGCATGGCGGCGTGCCGAATTGCAGGGTAGTCGGTGTTGGGCTGGTGGAGCTGTAAGATCTGTGGGTTATGGCCGCTTCGCGCTGGGAACTTAGCGATGAGGCGCATCGAGAATCCATCAATGGTGGAGACTCGATATGCGGAGTTAGGAACGCCGGCTCGTCTCAGGCGTGCCCGTAAGGCCGCAACGCCTGCGTTCGTGTGCGTTAGTACGAGTATGGGTTTGCTCTGCCTATGCGCGATGAGCGTCTCGGCAATCAATTGCGTTTTTCCACAACCTGCGGGGGCTGTTATGGAGCCACGCTCGATAGCGAAAAGATCGATCTCAAGGGGCACTTGTAAACGTCCAGAGCTGATTCGTGACTGCCATGAAGCCCTGGTCGGCGTTCTGTAGAGACGGGCCGACGATGTCCCTTGCAACCTCCTGATAGGTTGTCAACGACTTGAACCACCCGCTGTTGCGGATACGAGATGCAGCTCCCAAAAGCTCTCGCGTCGCGGGCAAGTAGCCCTGAATAAGTCTTTCAGCTTTGATGTCATGTAGTGTCATACGTCCTTGGGACTTCGTCTGGATGTGCGCATTCATCAGCTCTGCACCCACTATTGTTTCGGCTTTCGCCAGAAGTGCATCGAGTGCTTGGTCACTGAGATGGCGGAAGATCTCGTCCTCCAGAGTGAGACCTGGTCGCCATGTCAGAATTTGTCCGCCTGCGGCCAAGAATGCTTCAGGTAGCCCTGCGGTCGAAGGTTTGTCGGCGTCTACAAAAACCATCACGCGATAGCCTAGGTTCTGAAGTGCCGTTCCGCGGATAAGACTGTTATCGGGACTTCCCCCGCCGGCGTCCACATAAGCGCCACCATGAGCCAGGAATGAGGTAGCGCCAAGGCTGCCCCACCATTGGTCAAGGCCACGCGCGAAGCCAACCTCGCTGGCACCCTCGCAAACGATAATGGATTTGGCGAGGAATGCCTCTGGGTCCTTCCGAAGGGTACTTTGTACTTCGTTGGCCTCCCCTGCCGCCATAACGCTGTGGCGTTGAGGCCCAGACCGAACAACGAATAACTGGCTGCCGGACAATTCGCGCAGCGCGACCGGTGAGTGAGTCGTCATGAAGACCTGCAGCGGAGCGGCAGCGTCCTTTGCGCCCAGGGAGTCCAGGAATCGCATGAGCCGATGAGGTTCAAGCCCATATTCCACCTCATCGACAAGAGCAATTGGCGCGGCGCTAGCTGCAGCTCTTTGCAACCCTGCCACTAGCAATCGCGACGAGCCCGTGCCAAGGGAGCGAAGGGGAATGCCTGTGTCGCTGTGCAGCGCGATCGCACCCTCGCCAATCGACACAGAATGTGCGTCAAGGAGTGCTTGTGGCATCGCTCCAACCGAAACCCCAAGATGCTGAGCCGTGCGTTGCACCACCTCAAGCGTCTGAGTTAGATGTCCGACGGCTTGATTGCCAAAGTTCGCTCTTGCTTGCCTCGCGGCGCGCGCAAGTTCGGCACCTAGCTCTGCACGCTCGTCAGTAAGTCGATTGAGCACTGAGCCACGACTCCACGACAAGTTCGAACTCGCAAAGCTGCCGATACGGGCGGGTGCTAGTGCCGCTCGTTCCTTCCAGGGAAGAGTGCGTTCGAGTTGCTGCTGCTCCGCACGCTCAGAAAAAAGTGTCCAGGTAGGTTCCAAATCGGCACCAACTTGCAGAAGCAAGGTGATAACGGTCTCCAGCCCCGCTCGCGGTTCGTCTTCGACTTCTCCCGTTCCTGGATTGAATCCACGCAAGAACTCGCCGTAAACATCGATATCCATCAGCGATACCTGCAAATCGCCAAGCGTCACACTGATGGTGATGGGTGTTTCGACGTTCAGAGCGAAGAAGTCCATGTCGCCGAACGTGCCGCCCCGGCGGGCACCGACGCAAAGGTCAATCGCATCTAGAATGCTGGACTTTCCACTATCGCCAGGACCTATGAGGCAGTTAATTCCTGGGGCCGGCACCCAGTCGAGCGCCTGGATAGATCGGAAGTTGCTGATAATCAGTCTGCGAATGCGGGCCACGGAGAGTCCTCATGGGTTAACGACGACCAGTCTCCTACCCGCAGCGGCAACAGTCCATCGAACGTCACCTCGTCACTATGTGTTGCGACAGATAGGTCGGACCGGAAACTACCGTACGGCATTTTCCGGTCAGATGCGCTTCTGAATAATCACCTGGTCGGTGGTATGGAAGCCTATCCGATGTCCGTTGATTTCAACCTCAGAGCATTGAAGACCACCGACGCCGAGCTGACACTCATCGCCAGCGCAGCAATCAAGGGCGACAGAAGATGCCCCATCAGCGGGTACAGCAGCCCCGCTGCTAGCGGGATTCCCATCGCGTTGTAGAGGAACGCAAAGGCGAGGTTCTGCCTCATGTTTTTCACGGTTGCCACTGACAGGGTGCGCGCTCGCAGGATGCCCATCAGATCTCCCTTGACCAGCGTCACTTGGGCGCTGTTCATCGCCACATCGGTACCGGTGCCCATGGCGATACCTACGTCAGACCTGGCCAGGGCGGGCGCATCGTTGATGCCGTCACCCGCCATGGCGACACGACGGCCATAGCCCTGCAAATCGGCGACCAGTTTCTCCTTATCCTGCGGTTTGACCTCACCATGCACTTCCCCGATTCCGAGCTGCTTCGCCACGGCTCTTGCTGTGGTGAGGCCATCACCAGTGGCCATGATGACCTTTACGTCTTCGCTTTGAAGCTTGGAGACAGCCTGTTGAGAAGTAGGCTTGATCGGATCGGAAACGGCCAGGAGTCCCGCCAGGCGACCATCAACGGCCAAATAGATGATGCTGATGCCTTCCAGACGCAGTTGCTCGGCGCGATTGCGCAGCGGGGTAATATCGACGCCCGCCTCGTCCATCAGTGCGGTGTTGCCGAGCTGCAGCTGATGGCCATCGACCTGACCGCGCACGCCAATACCCGAGCCCGACTCGAAAGTGTCCGGCTTGACCAGTGCAATGCCTTGACCCCGCGCATGATCGACGATGGCATGAGCCAGCGGGTGCTCACTACCCTGGTCGAGACTGGCAGCCAGGCGCAGCACTTCATTGGAGTCGTAACCGCCTGTCCCTTCCGCACTATGGAATACGGGGCACCCCTCAGTCAGGGTTCCGGTCTTGTCGACGATGAGCGTGTCGATCTTGCATAGATTTTCGATGGCGCTGGCATCGCGGAACAACACACCGCTGCTAGCGGCCTTGCCAGTCGCAACCATGACGGACATCGGGGTTGCCAGACCCAGGGCGCAGGGACACGCAATGATCAGCACCGCCACCGCATTGATCAGGCCAAATACCCAGCCAGATTCCGGCCCGAACAGCCCCCAGCCGAAGAAGGTCAGAATCGCGATCAGGATCACCCCGACCACGAAATACCCCGCAACGGCATCGGCCATACGCTGCATGGGTGCCTTAGAGCGCTGGGCCTTGGCCACCATCAGCACGATCTGCGACAGCATGGTTTCGGCACCGACTTTCTGCGCCTCCATAACTAGGCTGCCGTGGGTGTTTAGGGTGGCACCGATAAGGGCATCCCCTGCCCGTTTGGTCACGGGTAACGGTTCTCCAGTAAGCATCGATTCGTCGACTGCGCTCTCACCCTCCAGCACAGTGCCATCTACAGGAACCTTCTCGCCTGGCCGGACACGCAGATGATCGCCCTGATGGACATGGGTTAGAGGAATGTCCTCTTCTACTCCATCGGGCATGATGCGCCGCGCTGTCTTTGGTGCCAGTCCCAGCAGCGATTTGATAGCTGCGGACGTCTGCGAGCGGGCCTTTAGTTCGAGCATTTGGCCCAACAGCGTGAGTGAGATAATCACCGCGGCTGCTTCAAAATAGACGCCGATACGTCCGTCCTGGACAAAGGCCGCCGGAAACGACTGCGGAACCAAGGTAGCGGCCACGCTGTAGAGGTAGGCAGCTGCAGTTCCCAATCCGATCAGCGTCCACATGTTGGGGCTGCGGTGCCGGATGGAGTCAATGCCGCGGGCGAAGAACACCCAGCCACCCCATAGCGTCACGGGCGTCGCCAGAGCCAGCTCGACCCAGTTCTGGGTCGTGCCATGAAACAGTTGCAAGGAATGGCCAGCCATCGCCAGCACGGTCACGATGACGGTCAGCGGTAGGGTCCACCAGAATCGCCGAGAGAAGTCCTTCAGCTCCGGGTTTTCCTCCTCTTCCAGCTCCGGGATGACAGGCTCCAGCGTCATGCCACAGATCGGGCAGTTGCCAGGGGTCGGTTGGCGAATCTCTGGATGCATCGGACAGGTATATGCGGCTCCTTCTGGTGCCGATATCGTAGGGTGACTCGTATGCTGATGTGCTTCATGAGACGAGTGGCCCATGTACGAGTGGGGATCAATTTGAAACTTCTGCAGGCATTTGGCACTGCAGAAGCGATAGGTCTTCCCTTCAACGCTCTCGCGGTATGGGCTATCAGATTTCACCTCCATGCCACACACCGGGTCGCGCTGGCTCTCGGAGTGGGCGTGCGAGTTATGTGAATGATCCTGGTCATGATGGCAGGAGGTCTTTTGCATGCGATCTATGTCCTTTCTTCGTCCTTGGAAACAGCGGTGCTGCTGGAGTGGGAGTGCCCGCCGTGATTGTGGCCAAACAGATGCATCAGCGGGCATAGCAGCAGGATGAGGTACGGCAGGGCCTGCGAAAGATGACCGTAATGCTCACGCGCTACATAGAAGATGCCGATTACGGCCAGCATGATCAGCGCAATGCCAATCTTGCTCTTCCAAAAAGGCGGCTCAGTGGTACTGGTGTGATGGGTATGGTCCACGACAATAGCCTCGTTTCAATGGCGGCCGGATCAGTATAGGTGTCTCAGACTGGACGGAGTTGGCGAGTATCAATAAACGTCAGCGTACGGTCACCTTACCGACCATTCCCGACTGATAATGTCCTGGAATATTGCAGGCGAACTCCAGTTCGGTGGCGGCGGAGAAGGTCCAGATCAACTCTTCGCTTGCTCCAGGTCCGACAAGAACACTGTTGGGGTCATCGTGTTCCATACCGACCATCTTCATGCCGCCCATGGCATGGCCCATATTGCTCATGTCATGCACACCTGTAGGGGACAGCGTGCCGTTCTGAAACATCGCGGCCATCTCTTTCTGGTGCGCGGCATGGGATGCCGCTTTGCCAAGATTGAATTCGTGTAGCAGTGCACCGTCATTTTTCAGGACGAAGCGAACTGTCTCGCCTGCTTTGATCTCCATTGCTTTGGGTTCGAAGAAGATGTCCCCCATCCGGACTTCGATGGTGCGATCTACTGCCTGACCGTCTCCCGGTTGCCCAATACTGTCTTTCTTGTGGCCCGGGCTGGCCAGCGCATTGGCAGCACTGAGCAGCAAGCCAAGGGTGGTGATTATGAAAGCGGGTCTGAGTTTCATGGTGTGCCTCTGAGGTGTTGAGGAGGGATGAGTCCCGATGCTAATGAGGTGCAACTGGCGGTACGCTGACGCGAAAACTACATCGCAGTAAGGTTCGTCAGATCGGTGCTACCCAGCCCGCGGCCAACGGGTAGCACCGGTGCCGGACTAACGCAGAGCAAACTCACCGACCATTCCCGCCTGGTAATGCCCAGGCAATGTACAGGCGAAGCTCAAACTGCCCGCCTGAGGGAAGGTCCACACGAACTCTTTAGTTGTGCCGGGCTCGACGAGAACCGCGTTCGGGTCGTCATGCTTGGCTTTGATGACTTCCGGATAGCCTGGAGGGTTGGAGTCTCCCGTGCCATAACGCTCATGCCAGACAATGCGCTCGGCCATGCCGGTCGGGGTCAGTGTGCCGTCCTTGAACAAGGACGCCATCTTGCGCTGGTGCTCCAGCTGGGACGCTGCCTGCCCGATGTTGAACTCGTGCATCAACGCGCCCTCGTTCTTCAGAACGAAGCGCACGGTTTCACCTGGCTTCACATCGATCGTTTTCTGGCTGTAGTTGATGTCGTCCATCTTTACCAAGATGGTACGAGTCGCTGGCGTCGCCTGGGCCTGCTGCCCAATGCCATTGCTACTGCCGCCGACCTCGGCAAATGCCGGAAAGGTGGTGCTGATGAACAGAGTGCTGATCAGCAGTTTAAGGGGTAAGCGTTTCATGGTGAGACCTCGCGATGGGTGCTGGAAATCTCATGCTATTCCCCGCTTGCTGCCAGGCCGCTGACCCCAGAACTACAATTGCGTCAGCTGGGAAAAAGCACGGCGCCACAAAGGCGCCGCTAGGCCAAAGGAGCAATCACGAAAGGCCTGGAAGATGGGGGAAATCTTTACTGATGGCATTCCTTATCGGCCATCATCAACTTGTGCTCTCGAATCATTTGACCCAGCACGTCGTCTACCAACTTGTCATGCTTTTCCATCCAGGCCAGATGCTCTTCGGCAGACATGTTCGGCGCGGGATGCTCGTTGTGCAGCTGGCTCATGATGTCTTCGAGCATGTTCATATGCGCCTTCATGTGCACATGCCGCTCGCCGACCGGGGCCTTCTCCGCCTGGTTCAGCACGACTTCTGCTTTGTCGCGCATCTGCTGGATGCGCTCGAATACACGGTCGCTGCCCCCTTCGGCCCAAGCCATAGAAGACAGCAGTAGCGAACCAACCAGGAGCAAAGGTTTCAGCGATTTCATGGGGCAGTCTCCATCAGTGCAAACTATGGCCGGCACCTCTGCTTTTGGTCTGTCGAGGGCCGAGAGCACAACCTAGTGCTCATGCTTGCACCTTAGACAAGCCACCCTGTCAGCGAGCTGAAGCCAGAATTACATTTTCGTAAGCTTCTGGTTGGGGCCGCGGTTTGCCTGCAAACTCAGGCCACCCGATATTTGGAGTCTGCTCGCATGAAACTACTGGTAGCTGAAGATGAACCCAAAACCGGTGCATACCTGCAGCAAGGCCTCAGTGAAGCGGGCTTCAATGTCGACCGGGTTATGACCGGTACAGATGCTCTACAGCACGCTCTGAGTGAGTCCTATGACCTCCTGATCCTGGATGTGATGATGCCTGGGCTGGACGGGTGGGAAGTGCTGCGCATGGTGCGCGCCGCAGGAAAAGACGTCCCCGTATTGTTCTTGACGGCACGCGATGGTGTGGAGGACCGCGTTAAAGGGTTGGAGCTGGGCGCGGACGACTACCTGATCAAGCCATTTGCTTTCTCTGAACTTCTGGCCAGGGTCAGAACGCTGCTGCGTAGAGGCAATGGCTCACCCACGCAAACAACGATGAAAATTGCCGATTTGGAAGTCGATCTGATGAAGCGTCGCGCCATCCGCGGCGGTAAACGAATTGACCTGACCGCGAAGGAGTTTTCACTGCTGGAACTGCTACTGCGCCGGCGCGGCGAGGTGCTCCCGAAGTCGCTGATTGCCTCTCAGGTTTGGGACATGAATTTCGACAGCGACACCAATGTTATTGAGGTTGCGGTACGCCGGCTACGCGCAAAAATCGATGACGATTTCGATCTCAAGCTGATTCATACCGCCCGCGGCATGGGATACATGATGGATGCTCCGGAGTGAATATGAAGCACCTTTCGCTGACCGCACGCATGAGCCTGATGTTCATGTCCGCGGTAATTGCAGTCCTGACGGTAGCAGGGCTGAGTTTCAATATGCTCAGCCAGCACCACTTCAAGATGCTGGATCGGCAGGCCCTGGTGGAGAAACTCGAATCCGCCAAACATATCCTCAACAATGCTCGCGGTGAAGCGAGCCTTTCGGAAGAATTACCGCAGTTGCGAGCTTTGCTGGGAGCCCATCAGGATCTGGCCGCCACTATCCTGGCCAGTGACGGTTCTGTACTGTTTTCCGACCCCAGAGCAGTCGAAGTACCTGAGCGTTTCAGACGTGCAAATGAGCAGAGCATGTGGGAGTGGCAGAACGGCCAACACATGTACCGTGGCATGACGGAGCAAATCTCGGTAGCCGATCAGGCTGAGCCGCTCACTGCGTTGCTGATTCTTGACGTCACCGATCACACACACTTTTTCGACACGCTGCAACGATGGTTTTGGATTGGATTGGTCATCAGCGCCCTGTTCAGTGCCACACTCGGCTGGGTGGTTGCTCGCAGCGGCCTTAGGCCTCTGCGGCAAGTCACTCATGTGGCCTCCGGGATGTCCGCTCGCTCGTTACAGGAGCGAATCCCTCTCGAACCAGTGCCGCGGGAACTTCAGCAACTGGTTCTCTCCTTCAATGCGATGTTGGCTCGGCTAGAGGATGCCTTCGTTAGGCTCTCCAATTTTTCGGCCGACATTGCCCACGAGCTACGAACTCCAGTCAGCAATCTGATGACCCACACCGAGGTCGTGCTGAGTAAAAAACGCGATATCAATGCCTATGAGGAGAATCTGTACTCCAACCTGGAGGACTTGAAGCGCATGTCTCGGATGATTGATGACATGCTGTTCTTGGCCAAGGCTGATAATGGCCTGATCATCCCCGAGCAGGCCAGGATCGAACTGGCTGACGTAGTCTTCAAGCTGTTTGACTACTACCACCTTCTGGCCGAAGAGCGCGGCATTGAGCTATCGCTCACAGGCAAAGGCCAAGTGCTGGGAGATCGGCTGATGCTTGATCGCGCGCTATCCAACTTGCTGTCCAATGCGCTGCGCTACACGCCGGCGGGACAGACAATTTCGGTTCTGATCCGCGAGACAGAGGACTCCACTACCTTCAGTATCGAGAACCCAGGGGACACAATCAGCTCAGAGCATCTAGAGAAGCTCTTCGACCGCTTTTACCGGGTTGACCCCGCTCGGCGGGAGGGCAGCCCGAGCAACGCCGGGCTCGGGCTTGCAATCACCCGATCCATCATTGAGGCTCACAAAGGCCGCATCTGGTGCACCTCAGCGGCTAGCCTCACGGGCTTTCACATCGAATTGCCCCATCCCAGATAATGCCGGTCTGGCGGTAAGTAGGCTACAGCTAACCGCTAGCCCAACTTGACAGGGTGGGTGCAGGTGCAACTCGACTGAGCGCAGATTGCATTCGCCATCCAGATAGGTAACGAGCGGAGAGCGAGGTTGAAGCATGAGCAACACGGCAGGCGAACTCGGTAGGTGCGACAGCCTACGCAAGACATGGCAGGTGGTCAGCTTCTGGGGGCTGCCTGCCGTCGTGGCGACGATAGCAATTGTTCTGGCGGATCGACGCCCTGCGTTGTTCCTGGCAGCAAACGCCGCGCTGGTCGTGATGGGCGGCGCCTGCCTGGTCAACGCCGCGCGCTGTCGCCGCCTGCACTGCTACATCACAGGGCCTTACTTCCTGATGCTCGCGCTGAGTGCGCTACTGGCTTATGCGTTTGACCAAAACGGCGAGCATCTCTCCAGGCTGTGGCTGCTACTGGCTCTGGCTACCGTACCGTTGCTCATCTGGCTACCCGAGCGCCTAGCCGGACGGAAATATCTGAGTGCCCCAGTTTGCGGTGAAGATCGGGAGTGTCGGTGATGAATGCCTACTCCATATCCAGATTGGCCGAGGCCGCGGGCGTCAGTGTCCATATAGTCCGAGATTATGTGCTGCGCGGCTTGCTGCATTCCGCGCGGCGCACGGAAAGCGGTTACGGTATTTTCGATGAGCGGTCCCTCGCGCGGCTGTGCTTCGTGCGCGCCGCCTTCAAGGGGTAGATCAAGCAGTCGTGTCACCAGCCGCCATTTCGATCACGGCAATGGCAGCCGGGCGTTCACGTTCAAATTGTTCCGGTCTGGATGAGGCCGACTGACGTCTCGGATGGCGCGTGACATACGAGCGCTGTGACTCCTGCAGGGGCGACTCAACAGCCTGACCGGACGGCGAGCATCGGCCCTTCTCACGTATTCGTCATGTCAGCTTTGACGCTGCGCACGCGACGGCACCCGACCCTCACCCGACGGTCACTGAGGCAAAGACTGAGCGGCGCTTTTCCGAGCGAAGCTGTCGTTCCAGCAACAAGCCTCTACAACCTCGCAATAAAGACGAGCTGTGTTCAAATCGTCTGAGCAACCTCCATGGAAGCTTGGGCGCATCACCTTACTCAGACGGATGATTATTAAAACTTCGGTTTGAAGAGGGCCAACAGCCCAAGGCAACCCGTTGGATCGTCAGCAAAGCGCTCTGCAACCAATCGGCTATTCATGAACTGCGAGAATCCCGGCGTCGCTTGTACGGCTGGATCAGACAAATCTCGAAATCCCATCGACCAGTCCGAAAACATTCGCTCATCGGCCTCGCCGTCCAGAAGCATTGTCGCGCCGCGATGGCGAGGGTCTTTCACAATGGTCTGATACAGCGCCTGCACGACGGTTCGCTCACCCTCGAGCAACTGGATGAAATCCCCGTCTTTGTAGAGCAGCAGTCCGGTCACACCCAGGCGATTGTTCTTCTCACGAGCCTTTGAAAGCAGCTCAAGCAGGGCCGATTTACTGAACAGCTCCGAGGCTGCGCTCACGTATACAACGCGATAAATTGGGGTTGGCATAGCCCTCGTTCTCTGATGGGTAATTTTTTATTCAGTAATCGAGTGCTGTCGAGTCCGCCGATTGATCAGGCGTTCTTCAGCACCCCTTGATGCTGCGTGACGAGCCGGTCCAGCGTGCTGACAAGGTTGCGTCCCGCTTCTTCGGCCTTGATTTTGTCCTTGGAGTCGAGAATCCCTGCGGCATCGAAACGCATCTCGTCCTCGATGCCAGCAAAGGCCATGGCCCATTCGCCGAAGCTACGCTTCTCGATCGGCTCAAAATGCAACACGGTAACCTGCCCATGGCGGCTATCGAGCTGGATGTTCTCGAATAGTTCCTCCAAGACCTCCTCAGGGCCTTCGATAACCTGGCAAAAATAGCCGCCCGAGTAGAGCAGCGCACCCGTCACGTTCAGTGCCGGATTGTTCTTGTGGGCACTGGCCAGGATGGATTTGATTTCTGCCTCGATTACGTCACGGTCGCCCTTGATCGTGTTCTTGCTGATGTAGGCCAGGCTATACAGTGCGTTCATCGTCATGCTCCGTGAGAGAAGGTTTTGATGTAGTGCGAAATCTCGCCGGCTGGCAAGGGCTTGGAGTAGAAGTAGCCTTGAATGAGGTTGGCGCCCATTAGCCGGACTTCATCGAGTTGGCGTTGGGTTCCGACACCCTCCACGACGGCGGTAATCTCGAATGTGTCTGCCAGTGAAAAGATTGCCTGGATCAGCTTGTGGCTGCGTCGGACCTCGTCGGGCGACTCCGAGTCCAGATCCTTGATGAAGGAGCGGTCCAGCTTCAGGTAATCCAACGGAAGTTGGTGCAACTGCGTCAGGGACGAATAGCCCGTACCAAAGTCGTCGAGCGCAATTCTGCAGCCCATCTGCTTCAGCTGGCGGAGGGTTTCACCCATGGTTTCGACAAACGCACTCGACTCAGTGACTTCCAGCTTGATCAGGCTGGGGTCGAGTTGGGACTGCGCGAGAGCCTGTGAAACCGTATTGAGCAGAATCGCCGGCGCGATGAATTGGCTCGGGCTGATATTGATGCTCACCCCGATCCTGAGGTCATTGGCGCCGTTGGGCCAGACTGCAGCGTCCGCGATGGCCTTCTGAATGACCCAGCTTCCCAGGACGTCCATCACCTGGATTTGCTCGGCCATGGGGATGAACAACGCCGGCGAGATGAAGCCTTTCTCGGGATGCAGCCACCGCATGAGCGCTTCGAATGCGTGAATCTGCCCGGTCTTGCAGTCGATGATTGGCTGGTAGTGAATCTGAAACTCATCATTGGCCAGGGCCCGATGCAACTCAACATGGCGATTGACGAGTGAAACCCGCAGGTCGTTCTCGAGCCGATGAGCCTGCCGTGCCTGCTCTTCCATCTCGGGTTTGTAAAAAATCGCCCGGCTCTGAGTGGACTTTGCGGCATGCAAAGCGATTTCCGAACCCTGCAATAGCAAGGCCGCGACCGGCAACGAAGAGTCCATCGTTGCAACACCGATCCGCACGCTGAGCACGATGATTTCACCGCGCACTGCGAAAGGTCGCCGGGTAAAGTCATCGAGACGTTCGATCGTGTCGTCAACGGCATGCAGCCCTTCGAACAGCAGGCAAAAGTGGTCGCCGTGCGCCCTGGCGATGTACAAGGCGTTCGGGAAGGTTTTCTGCAGCCGCTTGGCGGTCATCGTGATGATCTTGTCCGCCACGGCCCCGCCCAAGCTGCTGTTGATGCTGCCGAAGCGGGATATCTGGACCGACAGCAAGGTCAAGTCTCGCTTGCCAAGCGCGTCTTGCTCTTGCAGCGCCGCCTCCAGCCCGAGCCGGTTCAGCAGTCCAGTCAGGGGGTCTTGGTGTATCGACGAGATGTCCATTGGATTGTCCTAAGTGCCGCGCCTGATAGTACGCTATCTCAAGCCTGCTGCATCTTGGCCAGATGAGTCTCAAACGCCTCAAGTTGCAAGGGCTTTGCAAAATAGAAGCCCTGAAAGCCATCACAACCATTGCCCACCAAGGCCTCGATTTGAGCGGCTTCCTCCACCCCTTCCGCAATGAGCCGCAGGTTGAGCGCTTTTGGCAGGGCAACGATGCTCCGCACGATGGCCAGACTGTTGGCTGAATGTGGCAAATTCCTCACGAACGAGCGGTCGATCTTCAACTCGTCCAGCGGCAGCCGCTGGCCGCCTGCCGCCGACCGCGGTCTGGCTCGAAAGCAGTCAGTCAACGCGCCGTTTCGCCGTCGATCTGGTACACCAGGCGATAGCTTTCATGCGGGATCAACTCGCGGGTGTCAGGAACGATTCCCGGCTTGCCCAACATGGGGTGCTGGGTCAACCGGGCGGCCGCATCGCTGAAAATCTCATCCATCCGGGCCGCCGCGCGCGGATTGTCGGCTGCGATGTAGTCCCACACATCGGCACGGTCTTGCTGCGCTTCGGGCGTCCAGACAACTCTCACGACTGCCTCGCCACACTGGCACGCCGTGCGGCGAATTCGGCCTCAACTTCATCGTTCGATCGCCCCAATCCAGCGCGCATTGAAGCCCGGCCGGCCTCGACCTTGCGGCGCAGGAACTCGTCGTACTCGCGCGACTTGCGCTGGCTCTGAATGAACTCGCGCATCAACTCGCGCAGGACTTGCGACGCCGGGCGATGGGCCGCTTCGGCTTCGGCCATGAACTCGGCGCGCAACTCGGGCTCCAGCTTCATCGTGAAAACGGCTTGTTTTGACATGATCGGGTCCTCCTGCCACCTAATACTAACAAAGTATATACGTCGTCTTTACTAAGCGCTACTCACAGAACACTGCAAGGCGGGCCTGCGCTATGCCAAGACCTGTCGGAAAACATTTGTTTGTCGACAGATCTTCAACAGCCCTCTGCACCAAGCTCCGAGTGGCCGCAAAATTGTGCGGAAAACTGTGTCGCCAGACGCTACCATGCGGAAACCGCGTCTTGATGGTTTTCCGCTTATGTTAGTAGGTTACATGCGCGTGTCGTCAGATTCCGACCGGCAGAGCACGGACTTGCAGCGCGACGCGCTGCTCGCCGCCGGCGTCGATCCGCGTCACCTGTTCGAGGATTACGCCTCCGGCGCGAAGGACGACCGCGCCGGCTTGGTGCAGGCGCTCGAATTCGTCAGGCCCGGCGACGTACTGGTCGTGTGGAAGCTCGACCGGCTCGGCCGATCGCTGTCGCACCTACTCACCATCGTGACCTCGCTCAAGGACAAGCGGGTGGCGTTCCGCTCGCTGACGGAGAATCTGGACACCACCACGCCATCGGGCGAGTTTCTATTCCAGGTGTTCGGCGCACTCGCGCAGTACGAGCGCGCCTTGATCCAGGAGCGTGTCGTTGCCGGCCTGGCTGCTGCCCGCAAACGTGGCCGGATCGGTGGGCGGCCGCAGGCAATCACCGGCGAGAAGCTGGATGCCATTATCGCCGCGCTCGAAGGTGGCATGTCCAAGGCAGCCGTGTGCCGCAACTTCGGCGTGAAGCGGACCACCTTGATCGAAACTCTGACGCGGGCCGGCTGGCCCGCGTCAGTGCCCCCAGGAGCGTAGCGGTATGGCGGACGGCGGCGGCAGTAAGGAAGATCAGTGGGTATTGGCGCCAGCCGAACGCGAACTGGTGATGACCAAAAACCGGGCGAACCGGTTGGGCTTTGCCATCCTGCTGACCTTCTTCCGCGATCGCGGCCGTTTTCCGCGCGACGAAACCGAAGTCGAGGTACAGGGCATAGCCGCGCTCGCCAAACAACTCGACGCACCCGCGCCCATCGATGGCGAAGCCTTCCTCACGGGCCGCACTGCCGAGCGGCTGCGCGGCGAAATCCGCGTGCGTTTCGGCTTCCGCGAAGCGACGGTAGCCGATGCCGAGATGCTGACGGAGTGGCTGCGTGATCATGTTGCCGGAGAAGTTGGCGGTGACATTGAGCCGATGATCGAGCGGCTGGAAGGACGTTGCCGCGAACTCGCCATCGAGCCGCCGAAACCAGACCGGATGGAGCGCATCGCGCGCAGTGCGTTGCGCTCCCACGAAGACCGCTTCCATAGCTGCGTGTATGGGCGGCTGCCGCCCGCGACTCGCGAACGCCTGGATGCCTTGCTGCGCCCAGAAGAATCGGGCCACGGGGAGAGCGCCGTTGAAGATGCTCAAGGCGAAGCCGCAGGCAACGCGCCGGCCGTCTTGCTGAAACTGCGCGGCAGTCCCGGCCGCCCAAGCCTTGCCAGCATGCAGGATGAGTTGGCGAAGCTCGAACTGATCCGGGGGATCGAGCTGTCTGCCGATCTGTTCGACAGGACTTCGCCGCGTGACCTGGAGCGCTGCCGCCAGCGTGTGTCGGTCGAGGTTCCCCGCGACCTGCGCCGACATCCCGATGCAGCGCGCCTCACCTGGCTGGCCGCTTTCGTCCACCTGCGCGCCCGCAGCCTGACCGACGACCTGGTGGACTTGCTGATCGAGACCATCCACCAGATCGGCGCGCGTGCCGAACGCAAGGTCGAACGCGAACTGCTGGAGGACCTCAAGCGCGTGTCCGGCAAGCAGAACCTGCTGTTCAATCTGGCCGACGCCACCTTGGCCCAGCCGGACGGCGTGGTGCGCGACGTGGTGTTTCCAGTGGTCGGCGAGCAGACGCTGCGCGATCTGGTCAAGGAGTGGAAGGCCACCGGCCCGACCTACCGCATCACGCTGCGCACTGTGATCCGCAATTCGTACCAGGGCCACTACCGGCGCATAGTACCGACCTTGCTGGCCGCGCTGGTATTCCGCTCCAACAACGACCGCCACCGCCCGGTGATGGACGCGCTCGACCTGGTGAAGCGCTTTGCCGACACCAAGGTGCATACCTTCCCAGCCGACATCGAGGTGCCGCTCGATGGCGTGGTACGTGGCCTGTGGCGAGAAGCCGTCATGGAGACGGACGCCGCCGGCCGGGATCGGGTCAACCGCGTCACCTATGAAATCGCCGTGCTGGAAGCCCTGCGCGAGCGGCTGCGCTGCAAGGAAATCTGGGTGGTCGGCGCGAACCGCTACCGCAACCCCGACGACGATCTGCCGGCTGACTTCGAGCAAAACCGCGAGGACTACTACCGGGCGCTGAACCTGCCTCTCGATGTGGAGCGCTTCATCGCCGACTTGCAGGCCGAAATGCGCGCGGCGCTGTCCACCTTCGACGCTGGCTTGAAGAAGAATCCATCCGTCCGGCTGAGCAGCAAGGGCGGTGGCTGGATCACGCTGACGCCGCTCGATGCGCAACCCGATCCCCCCAATCTGACCGCGCTAAAGGCCGAACTCAATGTCCTCTGGCCGATGACCAGCCTGCTCGATATGGTCAAGGAAACCGATCTGCGGTTGAGCTTTACCGATGCCCTGAAAAGCCCGACCTCCTACGAGTCGATGGATCGCTCGGTGTTGCAGCCGCGCCTGCTCCTGTGTCTGCACGGCCTGGGCACCAATGCTGGCTTGCAGCGCATGGCCGGGCTGGATTCCGGCACCACGGCGCGCGACCTGGCCTATGTGCGCCGCCGTTACATCAGCGTGGACGCGATGCGCCGCGCGATTGCCATCGTCGCAGACGGCACGCTGCAAGCCCGCAACCCGGCGATCTGGGGTAGCGGCACCACCGCTTGCGCGTCGGACTCGAAACACTTCGGCGCGTGGGATCAGAACCTCACCACGCAATGGCACGTCCGCTACGGCGGGCGCGGCGTGATGATCTACTGGCATGTCGAGCGCAGCTCGCTGTGCATCCATTCGCAGCTCAAGTCGCCGTCGTCGTCGGAGGTGGCGTCGATGATCGAGGGCGTGATCCACCATTGCACCGAGATGGAGGTGGATCGGCAGTATGTCGATTCGCACGGCCAGAGCACGGTGGCGTTCGCCTTCTGCCGCCTGCTGGGCTTCCAGTTGCTGCCACGGCTGAAGGCCATCCACTCACAGAAGCTGTACCGGCCAGAGACCGGCAAGGCCGACGCCTACGCGAACCTGCAACAGATTCTGACCAAGCCCATCGACTGGGACTCGGTGCGGCAACAGTACGACCAGATGGTCAAGTACGCTACCGCGCTGCGCCTGGGGACAGCGGACACCGAAGCCATCCTGCGCCGCTTCACCAAGAAGAACGTGCAGCACCCGACCTACAAGGCATTCGCTGAGTTGGGCAAGGCGATCAAGACTATCTTCCTGTGCCGCTACCTGCACGACGAGGCGTTGCGCCGGGAAATCAACGAGGGGCTGAACGTAGTCGAGCAGTGGAACGGCGCGACCGACTTCGTGTTCTTCGCCCGCCGGGGCGAGATGGCGAGCAACCGCCGCGAGGATCACGAGGTCAGCATGCTCGCGCTGCACTTGATCCAGAACTGTATGGTCTACATCAACACGCTGATGATCCAGAAGGTCTTGGCCCTGCCGCATTGGCAGGGCAGGTTCACACCACGCGACTACGCCGCCCTGACGCCGCTGATCTGGGAACACGTCAACCCGTATGGTCGGTTCGATCTCGATATGAACACCCGGCTCGACCTACCGTGATCGAAATGGCGGCTGGTGACACGACTGCTTGCTCTACCCCTTCAAGTCTGGTATCGGGCTCGACGAATTGGCGAGGCTCTGTCGAGCGCTCGATGCGGACGATAGTACCGATGTGATCAGGTGTATCGAGCGCTTGCTCCGGCAAATCGCGACACGGCAGGCGGCTTTAGCCGCAGTGAATTCGGAGTTGGCCGGGCTGACCCATCGCGCCATCGAAGGTCACACCCATGCGTAACACCAACCAATCCGAATCAATCAAGATGCCCCGCTGGCACGCCTACACGTGGGGTGTGCTCGCCGCGCTCACTTGCCCCTGCCATTTGCCTGTGCTGGCATTGCTGCTATCAGGGACTGCGGCCGGGGCCTTCGTCAGCGAACATTGGAGCCTAGCAGCGCTCGTGCTGGCGGTTCTCTTCATCCTCTTCCTGAGAGCGGCACTACGGGCCTTTCGAGTGCGGCAGTGACCATCTCAGACACTGAGCAGTCTCCGCTGCCGAGTTGCGGCAGGTTTGGAAGCGTTGGGAATTTTTGCTGCACTACCAGCCGCAGGTCGATCTGCGCACAGGTTCGATCACAGGTGCGGAAGGGTTACTAGGTTTTCTTGGACGATGGAGGAACCCCATCATGAACGCAAACGACACCCCCACTATCAGCTGCTGCGAATGTTGCAAGGAAATTTCCCTTGACGCCGCACTGACGCCGGAAGGTACCGAGTACGTCGTGCACTTCTGTGGCCTGGAGTGCTATCAGCGTTTTATGTCGCGCGCAGATAAGAGAGCGGCATCCGAGCCTGATCACCCCTGCACACCAAAGGTCAGTACCCGTCACGACGACTAATCTTTGCCTCTGGAAAGTGGCTCTGGTTTTTTGCAGAAAGCGTGAGCCCATTGAGATTAAATGCAAGTCCGCTCGTGGCTAAGGTAAGCCCGAAGGCTTCGTCAGTAGTTTTATCTAGGCCGATGCCCAGGAGGACGGCAGCGTACCTACAGGGCGTCAAAACCGGCTACTCTGAGTCAAAGTCCACCCCACAGTACAGCGATGCTATAGAGTTACTCGTCATCAGTTTTACTCTGCACCTCCATTGTATTCAGTCTGCCGGCAGCCCATCTGCACGGATAGTCTAGTCCTGATAGTCAGGAGCAAGCGCTGCCAAAGGAGCAACGTGTTTAGAACCCGCCTGCAAGCATGAACATAAAGCAGAAATATCCTCTTGAAGGGCCATCGCCTGTTCCCAAATACTGTCGACATCACTGGAAGCCACAGTGAGGGGGAAACCTTCCAGTACCGTCATGGCCATGGCATGCAGGCGTAGGAAGTCTTCTCGAATGCTACCGACCCCTCCGATTTCAGCAAGGCAGGCATCCAGCCGGTCGACCAAGTTGAGCAACTGAGCGGTGTCGTAGCTTGCACGCAGAGAGTCGAGTACCTTGGCATCGACGTCCCCATAAGGTGTCACGCAGAACGAAGCTGGCGGGATATGCATCAGTTCGTCACCTCAACGTTGCTGTCGGGCATCTGTTTCGCACGCATTGATCCCGCAGCCTGCTGGAAAATGGAATCCTTGATCCAGGGTTCCGGTGGGCGTTTGAGTTTCAGGTTGAACTCCCCAAAGCGTTTGACATTGCTGGTCAGGTAGGGACTGAGAAACGATACGTCGTCGTCAGTGAACTGCCAGCCATCACGGGCGAGCTTCTGCAGGATGCGCATCATGTCCACGGTGTTCTGCAGGATCACCGACGAGGCCACCATGTCGTTGTAGCGCAGGCGCTTCTGCTGCTCGTCCGGATCGTTTTCGGCGATCACGTCACCGCCAAAGGATAGCCACTTAGAGAAGCCGTTGTAGGACTCTCAACAGCAATCGGCTTATGGTGAAGGCAGCAATCCAAGGTATGGGCATCGCCTATGTTCCAGATTTTTATGCTGAAGCAGCTATCAAAGACGGACTACTTGAAACCATCCTGGGGGATTGGTGCCCAGCAGAGCCGGGGCTAGCGCTTTACTATTCTGGTCATAGGCAGGTGCCCGCCGTACTTCGGGCATTCATAGATTTGCTGAAAGAAACCCAACCCTCACCCGTTGAAATCCAAGAGCAGTAACGACAGGCCGCAAGGTACGCCAGCGGCTACCCATCCCGAACACTGTTATTCAGCGTGCTCGACGACAGCCAAACGCCGAATGGCTATCAGCGGCCTTCATCAACTATCCCTAATGCGCGCGCCCTGCGCCGGAGAAAATAATCGCTGTTGCGCAACCGTAACGCATACCCATCGACCGCGCTTTGCCGGAATCATCCAAATAGGTCTCAATCATGAAAGCGACGATTGTCCCGGAACAGTTTGCCCGCTCGTCGGCATCTGGCCCGCTCAGCTCCAAATGGAACTGCCCTCCAGGCAACGAACACACTGGCGCTTGGTTCCCCAGCTTATGTCTTCATACCGGCTTTCGTCATAGCTAGGTGGCATCTGGGCTGACATCCAATCGGAGCTCCATAAAACACTGCTTGAGTCTACTGCCCGCCATTCTTTTAGCACTGGCGGCCGTCGCCATCGCCTGCAGCCTACTCTCGCTGGTTCTGATTCACCTGGTTCCTGAAATCGTCCCGCTGCCCCCTGTCTAGCACCAAGCCTTGGCGGTATCGAAATCATCAAACAAGGTGCCGAAATCCAGCATCGCTGGATCAACAAACGCGACCATACCCCCAAGCTCACCATACCGCATTCTTAGCGCACCGCCGCCCCCATCTCTCGTACCAGCTGCCAGAACCGAGGCGGCAACTGATCGGGGTCCAGACCGTCCAGCAGGTTTTTTACACCCAAGCCCAGGTCAGTGTCGCCCTCAATCACCAGACGTCGACGGAAGAACAGAGTGTCAGGATCTTCCTGGCGGCTCGCCAACAGCAAAAAGTCTCGCCACTGCCCGCGGATGCACACGTCCACTGCATCGCACCGGCCCACGCGCAGCTGCGAGTCCTGACAACTCAAGCACCAGGTCAGCCCAAGATCGCTGACCTCCAGGCGTAGCCAACGACCGTGCAGAAGGTCGAAGGCCCCCTCGGCCAGCGGCACGGCAAATAGCCGGCTGGCCGCCCGCTCGATGACCAGGCGCTGCATGACGAAGGGTACGTGGCGTCCATACGGCAGCAACGGCTCGCCGAATTTCACCAGCCACCGCGCCATACTCATAGGCCCACAGCCTCGATCGTCAGCATGCCAGGTCGGCCATGCCAGTAGCCATTGCAGCCACTGACCGCCAGTGGTGGTAGCGCCCCGTCACGCACCGCGGCGAAGTCGTCGATCACCTGCCCCATACCCTCGCTGCGCGGGCTCAGGCGCAGCACATCCACACCACACGTGGCAATGGCCTGATAATCGGCCAGCAGGTTTCCGACCTCGGAGGACATGGTCTGGATACCGTTGAGGGTAAACAGCGCCTGCCCCTCCTGACTGAGCAGCGGAATGCCCTCAGGATAGTTCTGGCAGCAGAACTGGCAGTCGTCCTTTGGCCGGTTCTCAGCCCGCGCGGTGAAGCAACGCGCCGAGTAGGCCAACGGCAAATGGCCATAGGCGAACAGTTCCACTTCAGGCCGCCCCACCTGCAGAGCATCGAGTTGCTGCAGGCAGTCCTGCAGCAGGAGACCGGAACACTCCACCGGTGGCACCCAGCGCTGCAAACCACACTCCAGCAACTCGTGCAGGGCATGGGCGTTGTACAAGTTAAGCGCCGGTCCGGCGACGAAATGCCGGCCGCGCTCGGCGAGCAGTTGCACCGCGCCCATGTCGTTGGCCTCCACCAGAAAATCGCCGTTGTCGCACAGGCGGCGGAGGCTGGACAGCTCGGAAGCAGCCTCGACCAGCGCCAGTCCGGACAGCACCAGCTCGGCGCGGCTGCACTCGCGCAGCTCGCGGGCAAGGCCGAGCCAGTCGTCCAGCGACAGGGCACGGCGCTTGGAACAGACGGTTTCGCCCAGGTAGATGATGTCAAGCGGTTGAGCGGCCATCTCGGCGTAGAAATCCAGCAGCTTGCTGCGGCTCCAGTAGAACAACACGGGTCCCAGGCTCAGTTTCATAGGCTCCTCACTGCCAGGATCGGTGATATGCACCGAGGGTCGTCTGGCTGCCTTCAGACAGCCCTGCCAGGTCCTTGCGCCAGCGCTCCTGCACGGCAAAACGACCGCTGGCATGGGCATCCAGCGCTTCGCGCCAGACCCTCGTGACCTGCTCGACATAGGCTGGGCTGCGCTGGCGCCCCTCAATCTTCACTGCGGCGATGCCTATCTCGGCCAATTGCGGAACCAAGTCGATGGTGTTGAGGCTTGTCGGCTCCTCCAGCGCGTGGAAGCGCTGGCCGTCCACCAAAAAACGGCCCTTGCACAGGGTCGGATAGCCGGCCGGTTCGTCTGGCGCGTAGCGGTCGATCAGTACGCCGCCCAGACGCGAGCTGAGGCCCTGGGCTTCCTCCTGCCAGCGCACCGCCTTAGCCGGCGAACACACCCCGCAGAGGTTGGGCGACTCGCCGGTAACATAGGAGGACAGGTGACAACGCCCCTCGGCCATGATGCACAGACTGCCAAAGGCGAATACCTCCAGCGGCACCGTGCTTTTCTCGGCCACCTGGCGCACCTGAGCCAGCGACAACACCCTAGGCAACACAGCGCGCCGGATGTTGTAACGCTGCTGGTAGAACGCCAGGGCAGCGACGTTGGTGGCCGAGCCCTGCACCGAGAGGTGCAGGTTGAGATCGGGATGCCGCCGGCTGGCGTAGGCCAGCACGCCGGGATCGGCAGCGATCAGAGCATCCACCCCTAGTGCGGCGGCTTGGTCCACCGCGCGCTGCCAGCGCGCCCAGCCCTGGGGCTGGGCATAGGTGTTGACGGCAACATAAAGCTGTCGGCCACGCTTACGGATCAGGTGCAGCCCCGTCTCCAGCTGCCGCTCGTCCAAATTGAGCCCGGCGAAATGACGGGCATTGCTGTCATCGCGAAAGCCAACGTAGATGGCGTCCGCGCCTTGCTGCAGGGCAGCCTTGAGGGCGGGTAGACTGCCCGCCGGACAGACCAGATGCATGAATCGACTCCTACTTCAACGACGATGCGCCACTCTAGGCGTCGTGAACCTGAACGCCTTGATTGTGGTCAAGCCACTCATGCCAGCAGGCTGTCGAGCGCCAGAAACCCCACGGGCTCGCCAGCGCGCAGGGTACGCCCCGCCTCCACCACGGCCAGGCCCTCGGCCCAGCTCATGGCACTTAGCATGGCCGAGCCCTGCTGGGCATGTGGCACCACACGCAGCTCACCATCCCTGACCTCGAGACGGGCGCGCAGGTACTGGCGCCGCGCATTGGCCCTGGGCCAGTCGAAACCGGCGGGCAATGGCAGTGCGCGTGACGACACGTCGCTGCGCCCCTGTGCCGCCAGCAGGAAGGGCCGCGCCACCACCAGAGTGGTAAGCAGCGCCGCCACCGGGTTGCCGGGCAGGCCGATCCACGGCGTACCACACACCCTGCCGAAGGCGAAGGGCTTGCCCGGCTGGATGGCCAGGCGCCACAGGTGCAGCTCGCCAAGCTCGCGCACCGCCTGCTTAAGGTGATCCTCCTCACCGACCGAGACGCCGCCGGAGCTGATCAGTACATCCCATTCGGACGCTGCGAGGCTTAGGGCGTCGCGACTGGCGCTCAGCTCGTCCTCCAGGACACCGCAGTCGTCCACTTCCAGTCCCCAGCCGCGCAGCGCGGCGCGCAGGCTGTAGCGATTGGCGTCGTAGATCTGTCCGGGATGCAGCGGTTCTCCCGGTTCGCGCAGTTCGTTGCCGCTGCTCAGCAGGCCTACGCGCAGACGCCGGTGCACCGCCACCTCGGCAATACCTAGGCTGGCCAGCAGGCCCAGCTGCGGCGCGCGCAGGCAGATGCCTGCCGACAGCACACAGGTACCGCGCTCGAACTCCTCGCCGCGCCGACGCACATGGTCGCCGCGGGTACAGACGGGCAGCCAGACGCCCTCGCCCTCCAGCCGCACCAGCTCCTGCGGCACAACGCTGTCAGCCCCAGGTGGCAGCGGCGCGCCGGTGAAGATGCGCACCGCATGCCCTGACGGCAGCTCCTCCAGCGCCGCATCGCCGGCGGCGATACGCCCGGCCAGCGGCAGGTAGCCCGGCCCGCCCTGCAGATCGGCGGCACGCAGCGCATAACCGTCCATGGCGCTGTTGTCCCAGGCCGGCATCGACCGTAGGGCATGTACCGGCTCGGCCAGGGTGCGACCCAAGGCCTGCTCCAGGGCTACCCATTCGACCGCCGGCGGCGTCGGCACTTGGGCCAGTAGGTCAACGATGGCTTCATCGACCGGGCATAGCCCGGGCTGGTCGCAAGCGCAGCCGTTCATGCGCGCGACCCGCACAGCACCGTGGCCTGCTCTGGCAGGCGCTTGAGGTGGGGCACGAAATTGCACGGCCGCGTACGGCAGTCCAACTGCTCACGGAGGATCCCGTTCCAGGCTGTGCTGCAGGCACCGGGCGAACCGGGAAGGCAGCACACCAGGGTGCCGTTGCTGATGCCGGCCAGGGCGCGCGACTGTACGGTAGAGGTGCCGATCTCGGTCAGGGAAATCTGCCGGAACAGTTCGCCGAAGCCATCCACCATCTTGTCCAGCAGCGGCGCCACGGCCTGCGGCGTGTTGTCCCGCGCGGTGAAGCCGGTCCCGCCAGTGATCAGCACCACCTGCACCAGCGGGTCGGCAACCCAGGCACACAGGCGTGCACGAATCTGCCAGATGTCGTCGGGCACCAGCGCCCGCTCGACCAAAGCGTGCCCGGCGCTCTCCAGCGCCTCGATCAGGGTCTGGCCCGAGCCATCGCTGGCCAGGTTGCGGGTATCACTGACGGTCAGCACGGCGATGCACAGTGCCTGGAACTCGGGGTTAGACAAGTGAGCCATTTTGGCGCCTCCATAGTATGACTGGACGCAGCCTGAGCCCGCGGGAGCGTCCCGCCCATTCCCCAATGGAGGTATCACCAAGGACCAACGCGACAAACCTTGACCACGGTCAAGGCTGCCACGTACCTGGGTATTAGCCTGAACGCGAAACCAAGGCCGGGAGGCGTTTCGCATGGCCAAGAAATTCCCTCTGCACCCGAGTCATCCCGAACGCATCTGCTGGGGGTGCGACCGTTACTGCCCGTCGGACTCGCTGGCATGCGGCAATGGTGCGGACCGCACTATGCATCCGGCCGAGATGATCGGCGATGACTGGTACCTGCACGGTGACTGGGGCATCGAGGTGCCTGAGCCGGTGGCGGATGCCGAGCAACCGCAGCACCGGTCGCGCTGAGGGCTACCAGCGTCGTGCGGCGATCGCATCACTAGCGCGCGCATCCACCCACTGAGCGCCCTGCGCGCACATTTCCTTCTTCCAGAATGGCGCCCGTGTTTTCAACTGATCCATGAGATAGGCGCAGGCCTCGAAGGCTACCTGCCGATGGGCACTGCCAACACCAACGAAGACGATCGGCTCGGCCGACTGCAGCAGGCCGTGACGATGCACGATTAGCACCTCGTGCAGCGGCCAGCGGACTCTGGCTTCGGCCTCGATGCCGGCCAGGGCCCGCTCGGTCATGCCAGGATAGTGTTCAAGGAACATCGCCCGCACCTCCCCCGCATCGCCATAGTCGCGTACCAAGCCGACGAAGCTAGCCAGCGCACCGACACCAGCGCAGCGCTCCTGCAACTGGTCGAGCAGCTGCGCCGCGGAAAAGCTATGCGCCTGAACCTGCACGCTCATCTTAGCCTCCGGTGACGGGCGGGAAGAAAGCGATCTCGTCGCCGTCCTGCAGCACCTGATCGAGCCCGCAGAGTTCCTGATTACACGCGCACATCAAGTTTTGCGCGGCCAGTGCCGACCAGGCACCGCCACGCGCCACCAGGTTCTGGCGCAGTTGATCTACGCTGGTCAGCTGCGGCTGCCAGTCCAGGCACTCGCGGTCCAGCCCAAGTTGCTCGCGATACCCCGCGAAATAATGGACTTCCAACATACTTCTCTCCTCAGTTTTCAGGGGGCCAAACGCACGTGGCGCCGCCCTCTACAGTCAATTGGTAACGCAGGCGGCCATGCAGACAATCCGGGCGCCCTGCCCAGAATTCCATGCTGACGGGATCCCCGCCTGGACGACGGACCTGCTGAGTAAGCGAGCAGAGCCAGCGGCGCATGGGAGCCTGCCGTTCTAGCCGACTGTAGCCATGCTACTGGTGGCACATGCCACTCAGTTGATCGCTTCTCCACATGAGGCCGCTCCAGTCTGCTGGCACGCGTTGGCGCCCACCTTGCGTTGGATCAAGGCACCCGGTAAGTCCCCGAAGCGCCTCCGCTCTTCTCCAACAGGCGCACGGCCTCGATACACATGCCGCGATCCACCGCCTTGCACATGTCGTAAATGGTCAGCGCGGCGACACTTGCAGCAGTCAGCGCCTCCATCTCCACGCCCGTCTGCCCTGCCAGTTTGCAGCGCGCGACGATATGCACGCAGTCCTCGCCCTCGGCCTCAAGCTCGACCTTGACGCTTGTGAGCATGAGCGGATGGCACAGGGGAATGAGGTCGGAAGTCTTCTTCGCCGCCTGGATACCGGCGATGCGCGCCACAGCGAAAACGTCGCCCTTGGGGTGATGCCCATCGGCGATCATCGCCAGTGTCGCCGGCAGCATGCGCACGCGGGCTTCGGCTACGGCCTCGCGGCAGGTCACCGTCTTGTCGGTGACATCCACCATGCTGGCACGGCCGTGGGCATCGAGATGGGTCAGCATAGGTTTCTCCATAGTCAGATTAAGTTGAGCCGCCGTGCCAGCTTACGCAGATTGCTCGGGTCGATTGCCAGCGCCCGTGCGGCGGTGGCCCATTTGCCGCCATGCTGCGCCAGAGTGTTCTGGATCAGTTCGCGCTGATAGCGGTCCACAGCCTGGTGCAGGCTTTCGCTGGGTACCAGCGGCACAGCCGACGGGACGCTGCTCGGCACCGGCGCCGGGCCATCCAGCCCAAGCCAAGGTGCCTCGATACTGAGCAATGCGGTGCGCGACTCAGCCTGGCTGAGCACCTTGAGCGCGGGGCGGCTGATCACATGCTCCAGCTCACGCACGTTGCCCGGCCAGGAGTAGGTCAGCAAGGCGCGCTCAGCATCGGCGGACAGGCGCAGGCAGCGCAGGCCCAGGCGGGCACGGTTGAGTTCGAGGAAATGCCCGGCCAGCACCAGCACGTCCCGGCCGCGCTCGCGCAACGGCGGTATGTGCACCGGGTAGACAGAAAGGCGGTGGTAGAGGTCGGCGCGGAAACGTCCTTCACGCACCTCCTCGTGCAAGCGCCGGTTGGTCGCGGTGATCACTCGTACGTCGACATGCCTTGGGCGGTCAGCGCCCAGGCGCTGAATCTCGCCGTTCTGCAGGGCGCGCAACAGCTTGGCCTGGATTGACAGCGGCAGCTCACCTATCTCGTCGAGAAACAGGGTGCCACCATTGGCCGCCTCAAAGCGTCCGGCGCGCTCTTGCGCGGCACCAGAAAACGCCCCCTTCACATGGCCGAATAGCTCACTCTCAGCCAGGGTCTCCGGGAGTGCGGCGCAGTTGACGTAAACCAGCGGCTTGCGCGCGCGCGGCGAGTGGGCATGCAGCCAGCGGGCAAACAGCTCCTTGCCTACGCCGGTCTCACCTTGCAGCAGTACCGGCAGCTCGGAGTCCGCTACGACGCCCAGCTCGTCGAGTAACTGGCATAACACCGGGCTGTCGCCGAGGATGGTGCCGCCAGTCTCGTCACCAACCTCACCCTCCTCCCGTCGGGCCAGGCGCAGGCTGCGAATTTCGTTTTCCAAGCGACACATCCGCAGTGCTGCCTCGATCAACAGGGCATAACGCTGCAGGCGCTGGGTGGCGTTGCGGTCAAAGGTACCGCGGCGCAGGGCATCCAAGGTCACAGCCCCCCATAGGCGGCCGTCGAGAAACAGGCTCATGCCCATGCAGTCGTGCACCGGTAGCGGCTCATCTGGACTGTCCTGCAACAGGCCGTCGTAAGGGTCGGGCAACTCGCTGTAGGCGGCGAATTGCAATGGCTCGCGCTGTGCCAAGATCTGCGCCAAGCGCGGATGCCGGGCGATTACGAAACTGCGCCCCAGCGCTTCGTGGGCCAAGCCGACTGCAGCCTGCGGCCGCAGGCTTTCGCCATCCAGACGCAACAGCACCACCGCACTGCAAGCGAATATTTCGCGCAGGCTGACAACCAGACGCTGCAGGCGTACAGCAGATGGTAGCTCGCTGGCCAGATCGGCGAGCAAGGCGTTCTGCAGAGGGGTGAAATCTACCATTTCGGGTATCCGCTACCTGATTTCTTCCGGGTAGATTAGACCCTGGCGGCACGCAAACCCTTGATTTCCGTCAAGTTGAAAAGCGGCACGGGGCTTGCGATGGAGCATACAGACCAATATGTCTGATAGGAGAACTCCATGGCCACCCACTACTTGACAGCACCCTAGGCAATATCGCCTGCAGCATCCCCGGGGCGACCCGGGTATTCCACGAATTCCACCTCGACTTCTGCTGTGGCGGTCAGAAGAGCCTACGCCAGGCCGCACAGGAACGTGGCATCGATGCCGACCACGTACAGGCACGCTTGCTCTCTCTCAGTGGCGAAGCCCAAGACACGGAGGATTGGCGCACGGTCGCGGACGAGCGGCTGATTGAGCACATTCTGCAGCGCTACCACGATGTGCACCGTCAGCAACTGCCGGAGTTGATTCGTCTCGCCGCGAGAGTCGAGCAGGTGCATGGAGGTCGTGAGCACTGCCCAGTGGGACTGACCGATCTGTTGATCGACATGCAACAGGAGCTGGAAAGCCACATGCAGAAGGAGGAGCAGATCCTCTTCCCGATGATCCTACGTGGCGGCGGCACGATGGCAGGTGGCCCAATCTCAGTGATGCGTTACGAGCATGACCAGCACGGCGAAGCGCTGGAGCGTGTCGTCGAATTGACCGATGACATGCAGCCACCGGCCAATGCCTGCAACACCTGGCGCGCGTTGTACCGCGGACTTGACGAGCTGCGCTGCGACCTGATGCAGCACATCCACCTGGAAAACAATCTGCTGTTCCCGCGTGCCCTCGGTAAGGAGGTACAGCATGGGTGAGTACCGCAAACTCTGGTGGGCATTGATCGCCGTACTCGGCGTGACTTTCTGCGTACTCGGCTGGTTCGGCCGCGAGGTGTATCGTCAGGCGCCGCCAATCCCAGAACAGGTGCAGAGCACCGACGGCAGCCTGCTATTTACCAACGTGGACATACTAGACGGGCAGACCGCATGGCAGAGCGTCGGCGGTATGCAGCTCGGCTCGATCTGGGGCCACGGCGCCTACCAGGCACCGGACTGGACTGCCGACTGGCTGCATCGCGAACTGACGGCGTGGCTCGACCTGGCCGCGCAGCACACCTACGGTGTGCCCTATGCCCAGGTGGACGAAGACCACCAGGCCCTGCTGCGCCAGCAACTCAAGCGCGAATACCGTGGCAACCAGGTGCAAGGCGAGGTGCTGGTGCTCAGCGAACGCCGCGTCGCCGCTGTCGAACAGACTGCGGCCTACTATGAGGCGCTGTTCGGCAAAGACCCGGCCCTGCAAGGCAGTCGCAAGAGCTTCGCCATGAAGGAGAACACCCTGCCCGACGCCGCCCGGCGCGAGCAGCTGACCCGCTTCTTCTTCTGGACAGCCTGGGTCGCCGCAACCGAGCGCCCAGGGCATGACGCCACCTACACCAACAACTGGCCCCACGAACCGCTGATCGACAACAAGCCCACTGCGGAGAACCTGATCTGGTCCATCGTCAGTGTGATACTCCTGATTGCCGGTATCGGCTTCCTGGTCTGGGCCTGGGCCTTCCTGCGCGATCACGAGGAGGATGAACCGACTGCACCGGCCCACGACCCGCTCAGCCTAGTGGCCCTGACGCCATCGCAGAAAGCGCTGGGCAAGTACCTGCTGCTGGTGGTCGGACTATTCGCCTTTCAGGTCGTGATCGGCGGTGCTACTGCGCACTACACGGTGGAGGGCCAGGACTTCTATGGCTTCCCGCTATCGCAGTGGTTCCCCTACTCGCTGCTGCGCACCTGGCACATTCAGAGCGCTCTGTTCTGGATCGCCACCGGCTTCCTCGCTGCGGGTCTGTTCCTCGCACCCATCATCAGCGGCGGCAAGGATCCGAAGTTCCAGAAACTTGGCGTCGACGTGCTGTTCTGGGCACTGGTGGTCGTGGTGCTCGGCTCCTTCGTTGGCAACTACCTGGCCATCGCCCAGATCATGCCGGCCGAGTGGAATTTCTGGCTCGGTCATCAGGGCTACGAGTACGTCGACCTCGGTCGCCTGTGGCAGATCGGCAAGTTCACCGGCGTGGCCTTCTGGCTGCTGTTGATGCTGCGCGGCATCTTGCCGGCCTTCCGCCAGCCCGGCGACAAGAACCTGCTGGCCCTGCTGTCGGCCTCGGTGATCGCCATCGGCCTGTTCTACGGCGCCGGCTTCGCCTACGGCGAGCGCACCCACCTGTCGGTGATGGAGTACTGGCGCTGGTGGGTGGTGCATCTGTGGGTGGAGGGCTTCTTCGAGGTCTTCGCCACCACCGCGCTGGCCTTTATCTTCTCCAGCATGGGCCTGGTCTCCAAGCGCATGGCCACCACCGCCAGCCTGGCCTCGGCCTCGCTGTTCATGCTCGGCGGTGTACCGGGCACCTTCCACCATCTGTACTTCTCCGGCACCACCACCCCAGTGATGGCAGTGGGCGCCACCTTCAGTGCCCTCGAAGTGGTGCCGCTGATCGTGCTCGGCTATGAGGCCTGGGAGAACTGGCGCCTGAAGAGCCGTGCGGCCTGGATGGAGCGGGTCAAGTGGCCGCTGATGTGCTTCGTCGCCGTGGCCTTCTGGAACATGCTCGGCGCTGGGGTGTTCGGCTTCATGATCAACCCGCCGATCTCTCTGTACTACGTGCAGGGCCTCAACACCACACCAGTGCATGCCCATGCCGCGTTGTTCGGGGTCTACGGCTTCCTCGCCCTGGGCTTCACGCTGCTGGTGCTGCGCTATATCCGCCCGCAGATGCAGTTCAACCAGGGACTGATGAAGGTCGCCTTCTGGTGGCTCAACGCAGGCCTGGTGCTGATGATTGCCACCAGCCTGCTGCCCATCGGCATCATCCAGTTCCACGCCAGCGTCAGCGAGGGCCTGTGGTACGCCCGCAGCGAGGCCTTCATGCAGCAGGATCTGCTGCAGACCCTGCGCTGGGTGCGTACTTTCGGCGACGTGGTGTTCATCGTCGGCGCCCTGGCCATGGCCTGGCAGGTGGTCATTGGCTTCTTCTCACCTGTCCCCAGGAGCGTGCCGCTGCGCGCGCAAGGAGGTGCCCGAACGATTAATTAAATACGTTGGATGTGTATTGGCTAGGCTCGGCCCGCGATACGCGGGTCGAATCGTTGTTGACCTCGCCTAGACTGAAACATGAAGTTTCCCGAACGGAGTCGCACCATGCATACACACAAGATTCTCACGTACCTCGACACTCCCGGCAGTCGCCCGCTATGGCAAGTGTTCTGGCTGCAGGGCGTGCTGCTCAGCCACCTGCTGTTTGGCGCCATCCTGCTGCTCTACCGGCAAGTCGACAGCGTAACGCTGGCCCTGCTGCTGGCGGCCTTCGTCAGCTACACCGCCTGGGTGCTGAACGCGGTCTGGCGCAACGCCGGCAACGTGCGCGAGCCCATCTACGGCGAGATCGCCCGCTTCCTGACCGTGGCCTGGTCGATCAATGCCGTGCTGGCCTCGTTCTTCCTGCTGCTTGCCCACCTGCAGCCGTTCGGCCACGGCCTGCCGTTCTGAGGCTCAACCCGGCGGCGTGAGATAGGCCGCCGTCTACCCGCGCTGCTGGGCGCTGGCCTCCAGCTCCCAGCTCGCCAGGCTGCGCAGATGTACCTCATCGGGGCTGTCGGCGAAGCGCAGCGCGCGACCCTAGGTGTAGAAGTCCGCCAGCGGCGTATCCGGACTCAGGCCCGTGGCACCGAACACCTGCATGGCGCGGTCGACCACCCGGCAGAGCATACGCGGCACCTACGCCTTGATCATGGCGATCTCCCGGCGCGCCGCCCTGGCGCCTACTTCATCCAGCATCCAGGCGGTCTTCGGCACCAGCAGACGCGCCTGCTCGATAGCCAGTCTCGACTCGCCGATCCAGTCGCCGATATTGGCATACTGCGCCAGATAGCGGCCGAATGTGCGGCGCTCCTGGCAGCGCTCCAGCAGCAGCTGCAGGGCCAGTTCGGCCATGCCGATGGCGCGCATGCAGTGGTGCACTCGCCCCGGTCCTAGGCGCACCTGGGCCATCATGAAGCCGTCGCCCTCCTGGCCGAGCAGGTGATCGCACGGCACCCGCACATCGCGCAACAAAATCTCCGCATGACCTTCTGCCGAAACATGGTTGAGCACCGGAATATTGCGCAGCACCTGCACGCCAGGGGTATCGAAGGACACCAGCAGCATGCTCTGCTGACGATGGGGCGCGGCCTCGGGATCAGTCTTGCCCATCACGATCAGCAGACGACACTGCGGGTGACAGGCATTGGCGATGAACCATTTGCACCCGTTGAGGACGTAATGCTCGCCGTCACGACGGATCAGCGTCTGCACGTTGCCGGCGTCCGAGCTGGCCACATCCGGCTCGCTCATGGCAAAGGCCGAACGGATCTTGCCTTCCAGTAGCGGCAGCAGCCAGCGCTGGTGCTGCGCGGGGCTGGCAGAAACAGGCTCCACAGCCCTTCGCTGCGCGCCAGGGCCTTGAGGTCGTTCATGAAGGAAACCGGCAGGCATCAGGCCTGCACCTCCGCCAGCCACTGGGCATGACGCGGCACCACATGGGTATCCATGAAATCCTGCAGCTGCCGGCGTAGTGTTTCCACTCTGGTGCTGAAGGCAAAGTCCATCGCATCCACCTCGGGGGGGGGGCGGTGAGACCAGCCGAAGTCAGCACCGGCCCGACTCGAAGAATGCTGGGCGGCATGGATGAGCAGGTATCACGGCGCCGCGAAGCCGAGCCGAGCCGAGGTTGACCAGCGTTATGGCGCGTGTTCGTCACCCGCTCTAGAACCGGTAGTCCATCCCCACGCTCAGGCTGCGTTCGTTGCCGCTGAGGAATGTCGGTTGGCTGGCGTCGGCGCGATTGCGGATCACATAACTGCTGGCATAGACCTCGTCGCTCAGGTTGTCACCTTGCAGATACAACGACAGCCCTTCATTGACCTTGTAGCTGGCCTTGAATCCCCAGAGGGCATAGGAGTCCTGATAGTTGTTACGGGTGTTGGCATGGTCGGTCGGGGTGTCCTGCGGCAACCAGCGCAGGTTCGGGCCGATGCTCCACGGGCCGCGGCGATAAAGCAGCTCGCCCGCCCACAGCTGGCGTGGTACACCTGCGATCTGATTGCCCTCGAACTCGCCGCCACGGAAGGTGAAGTCACTGAAGGTCCAGGCCAGGCGATAGGCCAGGTCCCCGCCAAGCGTGGCGGAGGTCGGCAGCAGGCCCTTGATTCCCGCCTCGACGCCGCGATGGCGTGTGCGCGATGCGTAATTGTAGGTACCTACCCTGACGCCCAGACTGTCGGAGGTGGAGATCAGCTCGTCATCCACGTCACTGTGGTACAGCGACAAGCTCCACTCGTTGCTGCCAATACCCCCCTGGCCGCCGATTTCGTAGGTGGTCGCGCGCTGCACATTGAGCTCAGTCAGCGACGCCGTGGCCTGCGCCGGCGCAGTAGGTGGCACCTGCCCGACGACAATCTCCCAGAAGGTTGGCGCCTCGTGACTACGGCTGATGTTGGCGTACCAGCGCTGGTTTTCACTGGGCGTCCAGTTCAAGCCGATCTTCGGCGTGGCGAAGTCCCAGCTCTGATCCAGGCTGGCGTTGCTGTTACGCGAACTGGCATCCCGGCTGACATCACTCCATTTCAGCTCGGTGACCAGGGTCCAGTCCTGCGCCAGATGCCAGTCCAGCCCAGCCAGCAGATCGACGTTACGCGCTTCGAGGTCGAAGTCGCCGAAGCGCTGCAGGCGACTGCCGTCCTGGCCGCTGTTGGCATAGAGCTCACGGGTTATGTCGCTGTAGGACCAGCCAGCACCGAAGCGATAGTCGAACAGGCGCTGCTCGCCTTCCAGGCTCCACTGGGCTCCGAGCGTGTCGCTGTCGGTCAGGGTATGGCTGAGCGGGTCGGTGAAGTCGTCCACCGTATTCTGCCCGTAGACACCGAAGCTCTGTTGCCAGCCAGTGCCCTGCCACTGGGTGCGGTTGGCCAGGCGCAACTGCTGGGTATCACGATGCGGATCGCGCCGATATACATTGAGCAGGTGATCCTGCGCCGTATTGCCGTCTCCAAGCACGCTACGCGGATCATCTTCCAGACGCGCCTTAGTGATGACGTTAGGAATCTCGAAGGTGAGATCGCTCCAGGACAGGTAGCTGCGATTCTCCACGCCATCCCCCAAGTCCAGGCCAAAGTTGCTATGCACCAAGGTGCGGTGCGAAGCAGAGTGATGACGATAACCGTCGTACTGATCTTGACTGATGCTCACCCGCGCATCTGCCCGGCCTCCGCCAGGCCGGCAGCGACCTGCACGGCCTGGCGACCGAAACTGCCACTTTCCAGGCGCAAACGCCCGGCCTCGTCGGCACCGGTAAGCGAATTGAATTCCAGCTCGCCACCCAGCGTGGTGGCACCCGGGCTGCCGGCGTTGGCACCGCGTCGGGCACTGATCCAAGAAGCATTACGCGGCTCCAGCAGGCCCATGACGAAGGAGCCATCGGCCTCGTTGAGCGGTAACCCGTCTTGTAGCAGTAGTACGCCACGATTGACCGGATTGCTCTGAATACCCGAGCCGCGGATGTTCAGGCGCGGCTGATCGGTGCCTCCGAAAAAGTCCTGAATCACCAAACCGGGCTGATAGTCCAACGCATCACGCAAGGTCGCCAAACGCGTTTCGCTCTGCGGCGTGGCCAGGTTGGTACCGCCAGGCACTCGGGACAGCTCTTCGCGCTCAGCTTCAACCGACTGATTTGCTGGAGCCTGGCGTTGACCGCTGATTGCCAGTGGCTCCAACTCGACCGGATCGGCAGCACAATCCATCAGTGGCAGAGCGCCCAGAAGTGTCAATGAAAGATACTTCAGGTAAAAGGTTCGACGCATGACACTCTCCTTCACGAACAGAAATAAGCTCACCAGCTCAGGTAAAACATGCCCTTGGCCAGCAACACGATGCCGACCATGTGGGTAAACACGCTCAGGTGAATACGGCGGAAATAGGTGGAATTCATGCGCCCGCTGATCACCAGGAACATGGCCGTGCAGAAGTGTCCGAGCACACTCAGCGCCAGGCAGATCTTCAGGGTCAGCAGGGTGCCGAAGGAGGAAGCCAGCGGGTCGGCCAGTTGTGGCAGGTAACGCAGCCAGACCATGCCCAGGCCGGCGCTGAACAGCACCAGTAGTACCCAAGGCATCAGGCGGCGCCCGCGTTTGCCAATGCCCTGCTCCACCTGACGCATCACCGCGGGCGGCACGTGCTTGCGCACACCTTCAAGAATCAACACTTCAAAGAACACCGCGCCGATGAAGATCAGAGCGGCGAACAGGTGCAGGGTCAGCAGAATGGGATAGCTCACGGTAGCGAAGTCTCCAGGGTCATCAGGGTCTGGTGGAGCGCCTCAGCCAGCACCTCCGGTGCGCGGTCGGCGGCGTCGAACGTCTGCAGCCCGCCCGCATTGAGCAGCACGAAGCGTTCAACCAGGCCGACCAGTTCGCCCGGGTGATGGCTGACGCACAGCAGAGCCGCCGCGGATTGCTCGAGCCAGTCGCGGCAGATATCGATCAGGGTCTTGCGCAAAGCCGGGTCCAGCGCACTGAACGGCTCGTCGAGCAGCAGCAGGTCAGGCTCCACCGCCAGCGCCCTGGCCAGCGCCACGCGCTGCGCCATGCCCCCAGACAGCTGATTCGGCCAAGACCGTGCGTACTCACTGAGGCCTGCCCGCTCCAGCCACTCGGCAGCCACACATCGCGCCGTCGCCGGGTCACGACCGGCCGCGCGCAAGGGAATTTCGAGGTTCTCGGCCACTCGGCACCAAGGCAGCAGGCGCGGCTCCTGGAAGGCCAGCACGGCGTGGCGGAAGCTGCTCTGCTGGTTACCGCGCTGCGCCTTCAGGATTCCAGCCGCCAATCTCAGCAGGCTGCTCTTGCCGGCACCGCTCGGGCCGAGGATCCCGACCCGCTCGCCACTTCGTAGCCGAAAGTCGACCTGCCGGAGCACCGTGCGCCCGCCCAACTCGAGGTCGATTGAGTACCAATCAAGCATGGGCGGCCTCCTGCCAACGCCCCATGCGCCGCTGCAACGGCTGTAGCAGCACGAATTCCAGCGCCGCCACCAGCAGCAGTATCAGCAGGGTCCAGGCGTACAGCCCGGCGCTGTCGAAGGTGCTGCGTGCATTGGCCAGAGCAAACCCGGCGCCGCTTTCAGCCCCCAGCACCTCGGCCATCACCACCAGGCGCACACCACTGCAGGTGGCAATCAGCAATGCCGCACCGAGCGGCGCCGCCAGGGCCGGCACGTACAGATAACGCAGTTTCTGCCACGGGCCGAAACGGTAGACGCGAACCATCTCCAACAGGCCGCGATCGACCATGAGCATGCCCTTGACGGTATTCACGTACATGCCCGGCGCCAGCATCAGCACACTGATGAACACCACCATCGCCGAGCCCAGGCCGAACCAGAGCATGGCCAGCACCACGACCACCACCGGCGGGGTCGCCATCAGCAACCAGCGCAAGGGCTCCAGCAGGCCGCGCAGACGGGCATCCAGGCCAGCCAGCAGCCCCAGGCAAAAGCCCAAGAGACAGCCAAGGCCAACCCCGAGGCCGATGAGCAACAAGCTGGCGCCGGCATGCACACGAAAGTCAGCTTCAAACGGCAGCTGCCACATGGCTTTGAGGGTCTGCAGCGGAGTAGCCATCAGCAACGGCCCCAGGTTCAGTGCCAGCAACTGCCAGCCCAGCACGATCAGCACGGCGCCCAACAACGCCCAGCGCCAGGAGGTGGGACGGATATCGTTCATGCTCATGGCCCGTAGAATTCGGCGTTCGGCAGCGAACCACCGATGGCCTGTGGATGGCGCTCGGCGAGCAGCCGATAAAGCGCTTCCAGCTGCTCGCGAGCCTCGCTGGCCGGACGGGACTCCAGACGCGTCACGCGAATCGACTCCTCGACGGCAGCCACCGGCAGGTGCGGCAAATGCCGATGGACCAATTCCGCACACTCACGCGGCTGAGCACTGCACCAACGCGCCGATTGCGCATAGGCCTGCTCCACGGCACGCGCCAGTTCGTGCTGCTCGGCAATGCGCGCGCTGGCCATGATTCCCGCCTGGGGCAGCTCGGGGTTCGCGGGAAATGCCTGGTTCCAGGCATTCTCCAGGCTCTGCACGCGTCGCAACGGCGCGCCGTTCTGCTGCTGGTTGCGCCACAACAACAGGGAAACCGCTGGTTCCACCAGTAGCGCGTGCTTGGCGCGTCCGGCCAGCAGCAGGGCCTGGGCATCCTGGCCATCGCGTACAGGACGCAGGGTCAGGTCCTTGCCCGCTTCCAGGCCGTGGCTGCGCAACAGCTCATCAACCAGCACCGCAGGCAGGTCGCGCTGAAAGGGCATCACCAGTTCCTCACCCCTGAGGTCAGCAAAGCCCTGGATCGCCAGATCACGGCTGACCAGCCAGATGATCCCCCACACCGAGACGTTCAGCAGGCGCACCGGCAGGCCGCGTCCGGCCACCAGAGCCGGCAGATTGACCGGTACCGCGCTGTAGTCGATCTCGTCGTTGGCCAGCAACACGCGCAACTGGTCCGGGTTCTGCCACAGACGGAACTCGACGCGTTTGGCGTGCGCCTTGAGCGCCCCGCTTTCGACCATGTGCAGCAACGGGAAACTGACCACAGCGCTAGGGCCGGCCAGGCGCAGGACCTCCTGCTGGGCTTGCGTTGCTGGCGCGAGCAACGCTGCACAAGCGGCTAGACAGAAGGAAGCCAACCGAGTGCAAGCTGGCCGATTGAATGATACGAGAATAAGTCTTATCTTCATTCGCACATCATTACAGCCGGCACAGCAGCTACAAATGACAATTGTTAAGTTTCCCGCAGATCGCAGCGCTTGCCTGCAACTGCTCTCGTCAGTCCCCCTGTTCGCCGATCTGCCCGGCGAGCTGCTGGCGATGCTCGTCCGCTCAGCCACGCAGTTACGTGTCGAAGCGGGTGAATTGCTGTTTCGCGAAGGCGAGGCCGCCGAGCACTTTCTGCTGGTGCGCCACGGCAGCGTGGAGATGATGCGTTTTACCTGCGAGGGCGAGGAACGGGTCTTTCACCTGTTCCACAGCGGTCAGTTGATCGCCGAGGCCGCCATGTTCATGCCCCATGGCCGTTACCCGATGAACGCCAGAGCACAGTGTGACAGCGAGCTCTATCGCCTGAACCGGGCGGCACTGCGCAAGGCCTGCGAAAACGATTCGGTATTGGCCATGCGCATGCTGGAAAACCTCAGCCTGCGCCTGTATCGCCAAGTCAACGAAGTCGACTGGCTCACCGCCAGCTCGGCCTCACAGCGCTTGGCGGCTTACCTGCTCAAACTGCACCAGCGCCAGGGCGAGCAGCTCAACCTGCCGATTAGCCAGCGCCAGCTGGCCACTCACCTGGGAATCCGTCCGGAGTCTCTCAGTCGTCTGCTGTCCGACTGGCAGCAGGCTGGCCGCCTTCGCGGCCGCCTGCGCCAGTGGGTGCTGTGTGACCTGAGCTACCTCAAGCAACTTGCCAGCGCAGCCACCCGTACCTTCTAGGCAGTCTCAGTCCACAGCACGCGGCCTGCGCCTACCAGTTCAGCACGAACATCGCTTTGGCCAGGAACAGAATGCCGAGCATCTGTATCAGCACGCTGAGATGGATCAGGCGAGAACGCGCTGGCGTCATGCGCCCGGTACGCATGAGGAAAACCACGAAGAGAAAGTGGCAAAGGATGCTCAGCGCCAGGCAGATCTTCAGCGTCAACAGGGTGCCGAAGCTGCTGGACAAGGGATCGGCCAGCGCAGCGCGATAGTGCCAAGCCAGGCCGATACCCGCGCCATACAACGCCAGCACCACCCAGTGCATGACCTGGCGTGCGCGCTGACCGAGGGCCTTGGACAGCCGCTCGCGGGGCTCGACGTCCAGCTGTCTGGCCGCTCGGCTGAGGATCATCACCTCAAAGAACACCCCGCCGATGAAGAATGCTGCAGCCGTCAGGTGAGCGAATTTCAGTAACAGATAAAGCACACATCCTCCCTAGCCCGGATGACCGTCGGCGCGTGTGCGACACAGCATCGGGCCGTAGCAGTAGAGAAACTGTGCGAAAGCCAAACACCAGCACCCCGCCGCCAGCCAGAGCGCCGGCTGATAGGCAAAGGACACGCCAAGGACACGCAGCAAGGCGGCCAGGTTGAGCATCAGGAACGCCACCGCGAAGCCACGTGGCAGTTGCAACGGACGACCGGTGTGCCCCAACGAGACTCGCGCCAGCATGGCCAGGATAAGTCCGGCCATGGAGCCGACCGTCAGGCCATGCAACGCCTGGCTGAACGGCACCGGGCCACCAACATGCCACAGCGCCAGTCCCAGACAGGCCACCACCAACCAGGCGTAAGCCAGGTGCAGCGACCACAGCAGCGGCACCTGCAGCAGCGCGCGATCAAACCAGCGCCACAGGCGGATACCATGTCCTAGGCCGAGCACCAGCATCAGCACCGCGCCAAACCAACTCGGCAGCAACAGCAGGCCGATCGCGCTCAACAGGGCCGCCAGGACACTACCTACCAGCAACAGCCAATCCAACCAGGGCCATGGCTGAACGGCCTCCACCCTTCCCAAGCCGCGCTGAGTGAAGAATGGAATCACCCGCCCGCCGATTAGCGTCATCATCGCCGCCACCAGCCAGATGGCGGCCAGGCTGCCCTGACGCTGCCAGCCATCATGTTGCTGCAAGATGCCCAGAAGGTTCAGTAGATCCGCTGCTGCCAATAACGAGAGAACCAGCACGATCGGATAGTTGCGTCGTTGCCGCACTGCCCAAAGCAGACGAGCCATGACGCCGGCAACCGCCAGCAGGAAAGCCAGGTTGACCAGCAACAATAGCCATGTAGAAGGTAGCCACCAGGCGGCTCGCCCCACTAGCCAGAGACCAGCCAGCACCGCCAGCGGTCGGCCTGACAGGCTTGGCTGGCCAGTCCAGGTCTGTACTGCGGTTAACAGGAAACCGGCGATGATGGCTCCGGCAAAGCCAAATACCAGCTCATGCCGATGCCAGGCCAGCCAACCTCCCGTCGGCGCGGGGAGCGACCAGCCCTGTAAAGCAGCGACCCAGAGCGGAATGGCCAGCGCCGCCATGAGTGCACCGAGCAGAAAGAATGGACGAAAGCCCAAGCGCAGAATCGGCGCGATGGCCATGGCCTTACGCTTATCGATGATCAACATAGATTTTCCACTCACGTTGAGGCGACTGGCGAGCAACCAGTAAAACCTCGGGACAGTTGAAATTGAGTAGACGCGGATCATCCTCCCGGCACGCCAGCTCGCAGATGCCCAGACGCTGCCATAGGCGACATGGACTGCGCTCTCCAGTTACCCAGGCCCGGTCGATGTCGACTAGCAGCGTGCGTGGCAGCACGCAAAGCAGTGGTTGCAGGCGTTCGCCCTGGCGCACCACGGCGATTTGCCCAGGCCGAGCCAGAGCCAACTGCTGCAACTCTTCCAGCAGTTCCGATTCGACAGCGGGCAGATCACAAGGCGCCACCAGCAGATGCGTTCCACACATGCTGCGTAGCCCAGCCAGGATTCCAGCCAAAGGCCCTGGGTAGCCCGCCTGATCATCACTCAGGGCTCGATCACAGAGCGCGGCATAGCGCGTCACGTTACGGTTACAGGAAATAATCAGCTCACCAACCAGTGGGCGCATCTGCCTGACAACCCACTCTGCCATCGGCCTGCCGCACCACGGCACCAGTCCTTTGTCCACCCCCCCCAGCCGGGAGCCCTGTCCACCGCTCAGCACCAGCCCAGTAAACCACTCCCGCATCGGTACCTCTTCAAAGCCATTCAGCACCGGCGGTTGCCAATGCACATCTTGCATGACCCAAGACAAACCCAGTGCAGGTAGCTAGCAAGAGGCCTGTCTGACTATTCAAGCCCCTCAAGCAGCTTATTGATGTGCAGGGCGTTGTTCACCACCTGCTCCATATGCACCTGCAATGCTTCGGTTACATGTGACAGCCCGTTCTGCTGGAACCAGCGAGAAATCAACTGCACCGACTCAACTAGAGCAACCTGGTTGCGATGAGTCAACAGTATGGCTGTTAACAATGGATTCTGGTCCTCCACGTCCCGCTCTTAGGTTATGGCTCGCTTGGCAAAATCGCTTATAGAGCTTTACAGAACCATACCTCTATCTGGGTATCTCCAATGCTCCAGATAAAATTGACGAGAATCATTATTGATTGAACTCAAGCTTTCTAAGCTGCTGCCAACACTCCCAGCTATGGAAGCAAACAGCATGAAGTTACTCCCACTGCTCCCCCTCGCCGCCATGTTCGCCATCCCTTTTGCCTCTGCCCGCGAATACCCCATCGGCGAGCCACAACACTGTGCCGGCATGGAGGTCGGGGCTGTATATCTGCAGCCAATCGAGATGGACCCGCCGGGGATGATGAAACCCGCCGCCGAATCTGACGTACACATGGAGGCTGACATCAGTGCTCTGGAGAACAACCATCACGGTTTCCAGGAAGGCAGCTTCGTGCCCTACCTTGAGATTTCCTACCGCCTACAGCGCGCTGGCAGCGACAAGCTGATCGAAGGTGACTTCCACGCCATGGTCGCCAGCGACGGCCCGCACTACGGTGACAACATCAAACTAGACGGCCCGGGTCAGTACCAGCTGACCTGCACCGTGTCACCACCGGGTGGTCACCATCACGCCTTCGGCCGCCATACCGACAAGGAAACGGGCGTGGCACCTTGGTTCAAGCCCTGCGAGCTGAACTACAGCTTCACCTACGCTGGCATCGGTAAGAAAGGCGGCTACTGAGTCCGTAACGTATTCAGCTCACAGGAAACGCCTATGAGATGTCTTGCTGTCTTTACCTTCGCGCTGGCGTTGCCAGCGTGGAGTGCCTCGCTGCCCAGCTACGAGCTGGAGATACGTGATGGGCATTTCACCCCGCCCCACTTGACGGTTCCAGCCAAGCAACGTTTCAAGATCATCGTGCATAACCGCGGCGCGGGCCCGGTCGAGTTCGAAAGCCTGCCTTTGCGGGTAGAAAAGGTACTTGGCCCAGGCGTCAGCTCATTCGTGGTGATCCATCCACTCAAGCCCGGTCGCTACACCTTCTTCGATGAGTTTCATCTCGATTTGCCCGGCGGCTACATCGAGGCTCAATAAGGAGTTCCCATGGAACAGGCACTATTGATCGTCTGGCGCGAGAGCGTCGAGGCACTGTTGGTCATTGGTCTGCTGCATGCCTGGTTGAGCCGCCAATACAATGCACGCCAGCTTTTGCGCAAGCTCTGGGAGGGCGTCGCTGCAGGCATCGCCCTGGCTGCCCTGCTGGCCCTGTTGATGGTCGTGGCTGGCAGTTGGATGAGCGGCACTCCCGGTGAGTGGTTTCAAGCCGCGATGAGCGCTCTGGCCAGTTTGCTGATTCTGCAAATGGTGGTGTGGATGTCGCCAAACGCCGGCAATCTTCGCAATGCGCTTGAGAGCCGAGCCCAACAGGCCCTTGCGCACAGCCGACACAGTGGGCTGACACTGCTCGCGACACTGGCTGTAGCCCGAGAAGGCAGCGAGATCGCGATTTTTCTCTATGGTGCAGTCGGCTCCGCCAGCGCCATACAAACCATCGCAGGCGCCCTCCTCGGTGGAGCGCTCGGCGCGCTAAGCTTTGTGCTGTTGCAACGAGGCAGCCGGTTTCTCGACTGGCGACGGTTCTTCACCATCAGTGAAACCCTGTTGCTGCTGCTAGGCGGCTCAATGCTGATGAATGCACTGGATCGCACCACCGGTCAGCTGATGGGGATGGATCTTCCTGAGGCGCTATATGGCTGGCTGGGCGACCCACTCTGGGATACCTCGGCCTGGCTGGATGACGGTGCGCGCATTGGCGGGCTGATTGCCGGGATGACCGGCTACCGGGCCATGCCATCAGCGGTTGCTGTAGCCGTACTTGTTTCATACTGGCTGCTGGCCTGGTGGCTAAGGCGACCCAGGGCAAACTCACCCAGCATTCGCGCCGCAACATGAAACTGCTATTCAGCCGTTGCCTAATGGGCATAGGCAACGGTCTGCGCCGCCATTCCGTTGCTGTACAGCGAGCGCAATGGATTGTGGTCTTGTTCTACGTCGTGCTACTGGTCACTCCTGCACTCCTGCCTCTGCCCGACAACCAGGCACGCATGCTCGATAACCTCACACTGCTCGCCCAGTTCGTGTTCTGGGGCATCTGGTGGCCCTTTGTGCTGCTCTCGGTGGTGCTGTTCGGGCGCATGTGGTGCGGCCTAGTTTGCCCGGAGGGTGCTCTCAGTGAATGGGCCAGCCAGCACGGTATGGGGCGTGGCATCCCGCGCTGGATGCGCTGGGCTGGCTGGCCCTCGGTAGGCTTCCTGGCCACCACCCTGTACGGCCAACTGATCAGCGTCTATGACTACGCCCAGGCTGCGCTGCTTATTCTCGGCGGATCGACCATCGCCGCCATGCTGGTCGGTTTCTTCTATGGCCGCGGCAAGCGCGTCTGGTGCCGTTATCTGTGTCCGGTCAGCGGTGTTTTTGCTCTGCTGGCCAAGCTCGCGCCCATGCATTATCGGGTCAGTGAAGAACGCTGGCAGGCCAACCTGCCGCCGCATCTGCCCGCCCCCAACTGCGCACCGTTGCTGGACATCCGCCGCATGCGTGGCGCTTCGGCCTGCCACGCCTGCGGCCGCTGCAGCGGACAACGCGACGCCGTACGGCTAATTGCCCGCTCCAGTAATGAGGAGATCGTGCATCTGGGGGAGCACGGCAATCTGTGGGAGGCCCGCCTGCTGTTGTACGGAGTGATTGGCCTGGCCATGGCTGCCTTCCAGTGGACGATCAGCCCCTGGTTCATCGCGCTCAAGCAGAGTATGGCCGAATGGCTGGTCGCACATGATCAACTGTGGCCTCTGCAGGCTGATGCGCCCTGGTGGGTACTGACCCACTACCCACAGGTCAACGATGCCTTCACCTGGCTGGATGGCCTGAGCATCTGCCTATATCTGGTACTCGGCGCCTTGCTCCTGGGCGGCGGGATTCACCTGCTTCTGATTGCCGGCAGTGTGCTGGCAGGCAAGCCGCTCGCCTTTGCCCGTCATCTGGCCCTCTGCCTGGTGCCGACTGGCGCTGCTGGTCTGTTTCTCGGTCTGTCGTCGACCACCGTCAAACTGCTGCGCTATGAAGGCCTGCAACTGCTCTGGGTAAACCAGGCCAGAGCAGTGCTGATAGTTGCCGCGGGTCTGTGGAGCCTGTACCTGGGCTGGCGTGTCTGTACCCAGTTACCCTGGCACAGCCGCCAGGCTCCGATGCTGGCCCTGTTGCTGAGCAATACGCTGCTCGGCTATGGCTGGTGGTTACAGTTCTGGGGCTGGTGAATCAACTTGCGCGAAGCTCGAAACGCTCGAATAGCTGCTCGAAATAGGGCCAGAGTTCAGCCGCCTGGGCCGGCGTGGCAGCACTGCCCAAGTCGCTGTCGAGCATCTGCTGGGGGCGCGCCAGTTGTACTGCGAAACGCCGTACGCCAAGCCCCGCCAGACGCTCTCCAAGACGCTGCAGGCGCCGACAGTCGGACAGGTTCCAATGCACCGTGGTACGGCACTCGTAGTCCACACCGCTCTCAAGCAGCAGCTCCAGACTGCGCCAATTGGCCTGGCCGCTGGCGCTGACACCAGTAATTAACGCAACCTCCTCCTCTAGCGCCTTAACGTCGAAACCGACCCAGTCGCACTGCGCCAGCGCGCGGCCGAAGGAGGCCGGCTTGATCCCGGCGCTGTGCAGGCCGACCTTGAAGCCCAGCTCGCGCACCCGGCGCATGGCGGACGGCAGTGCCGGCTGCAGGGTCGCCTCGCCGCCGGAGAACACCACCGCCTGCAACAGCCCCTGGCGCCGGCGCAGGAAGCCCAGCACCTTGTTCCAGCTCCATTCGGTAGGGCCGCCGCAGCGGATCAGCTCGGGGTTGTGGCAGTAGCGGCAGCGCCAGGCGCAGCCCTGGCAGAACAGTACGCAGGCCAGATGATCGGGGTAGTCGAGGGTGGTCATGGCTTGCAGCCCGCCGATGCGCAGCGGGCGAAAGGCATGACGCGAAGGCACTGAAGGCATGCTCGTGGCTCCAATGGCGGACATGGCGAAGCCCGGGCCATCACCGATGCCCCGGGCTTCGGACTGACTCAGCGCGGCTCGGCGAAGTGCTGGCGCTCGCGATGCTCGGACTGCTTGCCGAGATTGAAGGCCGCCACCGGACGGTGGTAACCCATCACGCGGGTCCAGACCTCGCAGCGCTGGCGCTGGGCTTCGGGAAGTTGCACGGGTGCATTCATGGTGTCCTCCTTGCTGTGGATGGAATCGTGGTTCAGCCGCCGCAGGCGCCGCAGCACTGCTGTTTGTGCAGCAGCGCCTCGTCGCACTTCGGACAAAACTCGTGCTCACCGGCCAGGTAGCCATGCACCGGGCAGATGGAGAAGGTCGGGGTGATGGTCAGGTACGGCAGGCGGAAGCGCGACAGCGCGGTGCGCACCAGCTGCTTGCAGGCCTGCGCCGAAGAAACCCGCTCGGCCATGTACAGGTGCAGCACAGTGCCGCCGGTGTACTTGCACTGCAGCTCGTCCTGCAACGCCAGCGCCTCGAAGGGGTCGTCGGTGAAGCCCACCGGTAGCTGCGAGGAGTTGGTGTAGTACGGCGCCTCGGGCGTTCCGGCCTGAAGGATGTCGGGGAAGCGCTTGCGGTCCTCCTTGGCGAAGCGGTAGGTGGTGCCTTCGGCCGGGGTGGCCTCCAGGTTGTACAGGTGGCCGCTCTGCTCCTGGAACTGCACCAGGCGCGCGCGCACGTGATCCAGCACCTGCAGCGCCAGCTGGCGGCCGTCCTCGGTGTGCATGCCCTCGCGGTCGCCGCTGAAGTTGCGCAGCATCTCGTGCAGGCCGTTGACCCCGATGGTGGAGAAGTGATTGCGCAGGGTGCCCAGGTAGCGTCGGGTGTAGGGATAGAGGCCGGCATCCATGTGGTGCTGGATCACCTTGCGCTTCACCTCCAGGCTCTCGAAGGCCATGTCCAGCAGCGCGTCGAGGCGCTGCATCAGGCCGTCCAGATCGTCCCGGTACAGGTAGCCGAGGCGCGCGCAGTTGAGGGTCACCACGCCGAGCGAACCGGTCTGCTCGGCCGAGCCAAACAGGCCGTTGCCGCGCTTGAGCAGCTCGCGCACGTCCAGCTGCAGGCGGCAGCACATCGAGCGCACCTGGTTGGGCTGCATGTCCGAGTTGAGGAAGTTCTGGAAGTACGGCAGGCCGTAGCGCGCGGTCATGTCGAACAGGCGCGTGGCGTTGTCGCTGTCCCAGGGGAAGTTGTGGGTGATGTTGTAGGTCGGGATCGGGAAGGTGAACACCCGGCCCTTGGCGTCGCTGGCCATCATCACCTCGATGTAGGCGCGGTTGATCAGCTCCATCTCGGCCTGCAGCTCGCCGTAGCAGAACGGCATCTCCTGGCCGCCGATCACCGGCACCTGCTCGCGCAGGTCTTCCGGGCAGACCCAGTCGAAGGTCAGGTTGGTGAAGGGCGTCTGGGTGCCCCAGCGCGACGGCACGTTGAGGTTGTAGATAAACTCCTGCAACGACTGACGCACCTGCTGATAGCTCAGGTTGTCCTTGCGCACATAAGGTGCCAGGTAGGTATCGAAAGAACTGAAAGCCTGGGCGCCGGCCCACTCGTTCTGCAGGGTGCCAAGGAAATTGACCATCTGCCCCAGGGCGCTGGACAGGTGCTTGGGCGGGCCGGCCTCGACCCGCCCTGGGATGCCGTTGAGGCCCTCGTGCAGCAGGGTGCGCAACGACCAGCCGGCGCAGTAGCCGGCGAGCATATCGAGGTCGTGGATGTGCAGGTCGGCCTCGCGGTGGGCCAGGCCGATGTCTTCGCTGTAGACCTCGTCCAGCCAGTAGTTGGCGGTGACCTTGCCGGACACGTTGAGGATCAGCCCGCCCAGCGAGTAACCCTGGTTGGCGTTGGCCTGCACGCGCCAGTCCTGGCGCGACAGGTATTCGTTCATCGAGGCGGCCACGTCGATCAGCTGCTTGCGCTCGCGGCGCAGGCGGCCATGCCGTTCGCGGTAGACGATATAGGCGCGTGCGGTCTGGTAGTAGCCGGCCTCCATCAGCACCCGCTCGACCCGGTCCTGCACCTGCTCCACGCCCACGCAGTGGAACTCCAGCAGGCGCGCCAGCACCGCGTCGGCCAGGGCACTGGCCTCATGCGCCGCAAACTCGCCCGTGGCCTGCCCGGCGGCAGCAATCGCGCGCTCGATCTTGGCCGCCTCGAAGGGCACTTCCTGGCCATCGCGCTTGAACAGCGCCTGCGGTCGATAGGGGACCTGATCCGCACACATCCATCACCTCCTGACACATCATCTAGTTGCTGTTATCAACGAAAAACACAAGATGCTGTGCAATCTACGTCAGGAGGCCGGATGCAACTTGACCGTGATCAAGTTTGCCCGCAAACCTGCGCTCAGGCGTTCGCGCCGACCGGCGCCAGGGGGTATCCTGCAGTGCATCAGGCTCCTCAGGAATCACTTGCCATGACCAGTTCACTGCGCTTCGACCGCTCGCTGGTAGAGAAATACGACCGCCCGGGGCCGCGCTACACCTCTTACCCCACGGCGCCCCAGTTCCGCCAGGCCTTCGCCGAGGACGACTACCGGCAAGCCGCCGAGCGCAGCAACCGGGCGCCCGCCAAGGCCTTGTCGGCCTATATCCATATCCCCTTCTGCCAGAGCCTCTGCTACTACTGCGCCTGCAACAAGATCATCACCCAGAAGACCCACCGCGCCGTCGAGTACCTGGATTACCTCAAGCGCGAAATCGCCCTGCAGGCGGCGCTGTTCAGCCCGTCGCGACGCCTGACCCAGCTGCACCTCGGCGGCGGCACGCCGACCTACCTGAGCAGCGCGCAGCTCGCCGAACTGATGGGCTGCCTGCGCCAGCACTTCCGCTTCGATGAAAGCGACGATCACGAGTTTTCCATCGAGGTCGACCCGCGCACCATAAGCCGCGAACGCATCGCCGAGTTGCGCGCGCTGGGCTTCAACCGTCTGAGCTTCGGCGTGCAGGACTTCGACCAGCAGGTGCAGGCCGCCGTCAATCGCCTGCAGAGCGAAGAGCAGACCTACGAGCTGGTCGCCGCCGCCCGCGAGGCCGCCTTCAAATCGGTCTCGGTGGACCTGATCTATGGCCTGCCGCTGCAGACCGTCGCCAGCTTCGACACCACCCTGGACAAGATCATCGCCCTGCGCCCGGATCGCATCGCCGCCTACAGCTATGCGCACCTGCCGGAAATGGTGCGTGCCCAGCGGCTGATTCGCCGCGAGGACATGCCGCCACCGGAGCGCAAGCTGGAGCTGCTGGAGCTGACCATCCAGCGCCTGACCGCGGCCGGCTACGTGTATATCGGCATGGATCACTTCGCCCTGCCCGACGACGAGCTGTGCCTGGCCCGCGAGGCAGGTACGCTGCAGCGCAACTTCCAGGGCTACTCGACCCACGCCGACTGCGACCTGATCGGCCTCGGGGTGTCGTCGATCGGCAAGGTGAGCGACAGCTACAGCCAGAACGTCAAGGAACTCTCGCAGTACTACGCGCGCATCGACCAGGGCCTGTTGCCGGTGCACCGCGGCTACCGCCTGAGCGACGACGACCTGCTGCGGCGCGAGGTGATCACCGCACTGATGTGCTATGGCCGGGTCGAGTTCGCGGAACTGGAGGCGCGCCACGGCATCCACTTCCTCGACTACTTCGCCGAGTCGCTGGCCCGGCTCGAAGAGCACCTGGCCGACGACCTGGTGCAGATCCACGCCGATGCGCTGGTGCTGCTGCCGCGCGGGCAGCTGATGATGCGCAGCGTGGCGATGGCGTTCGACGCCTACCTGGGCGAAGGCCAGAGCGGGCGTTTCTCGCGTACCGTGTAATAAAAAACCACCGGCCATGGCGGAGCAACGCCGCCTGGCAGGTGGTGACGGCCCAAGCGTGGGCCAGCGGGAGTTGATCAGCCGCCGGTGGCGTTCATGAAGCGCAGGATCTGCACGTCCCCGGTGTCGAATTCGTGGCGCAGCGGTTTGCGCAAAAGCCCCTGACGGATGGCCGCCAGCACCGGGGCGTCGTCGCATGGGTGACGGCGCAGCAGGCCGCGCAGGTCGAGCGAATGTTCGTGGCCCAGGCACAGCAGCAGACGCCCCTCGACCGTGACCCGCACGCGGTTGCAGGTCGCACAGAAGTTGTGGCTGTGCGGCGAGATGAAGCCGATGCGGCTGTCGGGGAAGCCCTGCAGGCGCACGTAGCGCGCCGGTCCGCCACTGTGCTCGGCGCTGTCGAGCAGGCTGTAGCGCTCGGCAATGCGCGCGCGCACCCAGTCGCTGGAACAGTAGCTCTCGCCGCGCTCGCGCCCCACCTGTCCCAGCGGCATCTCCTCGATGAAGCTGATATCCAGGCCGCGGTTCAGGGCGAAGTCGACCAGGTCCGTCACCTCGTCGGCATTGCGCCCGTGCATCACCACCACGTTCAGCTTGAGGTTGGCGAAGCCGGCCGCCTGCGCGGCCTCGATACCGGCCAGCACCTGGCCCAGTTCGCCGGTACGGGTGATGGCGCGAAAGCGTTCGGGGCGCAGGCTGTCCAGGCTGATGTTGAGGCGCTTGACCCCCGCCTCGGCCAGCGGCCTGGCCAGCTTGTGCAGCTGTGAGCCATTGCTGGTCATCACCAGCTCGCGCAGGCCCGGCAGCGCGGCGATGCGCTGGCACAGACCGACCACACCGGGACGCACCAGCGGCTCGCCGCCGGTGAGGCGGATCTTGCGCACGCCCTGGGCGACGAAGATCCGCGCGATGCGCTCCAGTTCCTCCAGCGTCAGCACCTGCTGGCGCGGCAGGAAGGTCATGTCCTCGGCCATGCAGTAGATGCAGCGGAAATCGCAACGGTCGGTGACCGACAGGCGCAGGTAATCGATGCTGCGGCCGAAGCCGTCCTGCAGCAGGCTGCTCATGGTACTCCCCAGGCCCTGGGCCGGTTTACTGCAACAGAGGGCTGTCGGCGCCTTCGAGCAGGATGCCCTGGATGTCCGCCTCGCCGATCAGGTTCTTCAGGTACTGCGCCACGGCCACCTGCCACACACGCTGGTCCAGCTCGGCGCAGATGCTCTTGTGCACCGCCTCGAACGGCAATGGCTGGCCCTCGAGACGCTGCTCCACCAGCACCACATGGAAGCCATAGCGGCTTTCCAGCGGCTGCCCGGCCAGGCCGAGCGGCAAGCGGAACAACTGGCGCTCGAACTCCGGCACCGTCTGGCCCTGGCTGATCTGCCCCAGCGCCCCGCCCTGCTCCTTGGAGGGGCAGGCCGAATGCGCCATGGCCAGCTCGGCGAAGCGCTCGGGCTGTGCCTGCAGCTCGGCGATCAGCGCCTGGGCCTGGTCACGGGCCTGGCTGCGCTCCTCGGCATCGTCGGCCGGGCAGGCCAGCAGGATGTGCCGGGCCGCCACCAGCGGTGCGCTGGCATAGCGCGAACGATTGCGCTCGAAGTAGGCGTGGCAGGTCGCCTCGTCGGCATGCGGCAGCGCCACCTCACGCTCGATCAGCGTGCGGGTGGCGGCCTCCTCCTCGCTCTCGCCCGCGGCCGCGCGGACCCGGATATCCAGCGCACTGATGCGCTGCTGCAGCAGTTCGCGGATCACCAGCGCCTGGCTGGCCAGGAAGATGGCTTCCTGGCGGGTGTTCGCCGGGTGGTACTGCAGCTCCTGGGCGATTGCCTCGGGGGCGATGGCGACACCATTGACCTTGATCCGCGGCCACTCCTGCTCGCTGCTGGCGATCAGTTCCAGCGAGGGCTCATCCTCGCTTTCGTCGTCCGCGGCTGGAGCTGGCTCGAACGCCTGCACACCGGCCTGCGCCGGCTCGGGCACCACGACCTGGCTGGCACCACCGGCGCAGCCACCACCACCGTTGCCGCTACCTCCGCATCCACAACCCATGTCACACCTCCACGCATTCGTTTGGCGGTGGGTGACGCCACCCACCTTGCTGGTCCCGGATGACGCTGACGCCTGTCCGGGCTACACGACTCAAGATTCATCCGCTGTGGACCGGCCGGCCGACGCGCAGCCGATCCAGACGTTGCCTCAGGCCTTCTGGCGCACGATCTGGTAGCGCCGCCCCAGGTACCACACCGGCGCGCTGACGATGTGCACCAGGCGGGTGAAGGGGAACAGCACGAACAGGCTCAGGCCGAGGAACACGTGCAGCTTGTACACCAGGCTCACCGGGGCGATGGCCGCGGCGGCCAGCTGCGGCTGCAGGGTCACGGTGTACTGCGCCCAGTCGGCCAGCATCACCATCACCGAGCCGTCCATGTGGTGGGTCGAGGCATAGATGGTGCCCAGGCCCAGCAGCAGCTGCACCAGCAGCACGACCAGCACCAGGATGTCCGAGCAGCTGGAGCTGGCGCGCACCCGCGCGTCGCTCAGGCGGCGCTTGAGCAGCATCAGCAGGCCGATCAGGCACAGGCCGCCGAACAGGCCGCCGGAGACCATCGCCAGCAGCTGCTTGTTCTCGGTGCTGATCACATGGTGATAGACCGAGGCCGGGGTCAGCAGGCCGACGAAGTGGCCGGCCAGCACGAACAGCACGCCGACATGGAACAGGTTGCTGGCGATCCGCATGTAGCGGTGTTCGGCCGGGGTGCGGTTGAAGATCTGGCTGGAACCGGCCTTCCAGCTGTACTGCGACAGATCGAAACGCGCCCAGCTGCCGATCAGGCAGACCGCCAGGGCGATATAGGGATACACGCCGAAGGCGAGGAAGTTCAGATTAGCCATTGTGCACCTCCTGGGCCGGCACGCTGGCCGCCCCGTCCTGCTTGAAATCGATCCAGTGCAGCGGCACCGGCACCTCTTCGCGAGCCTTGCCCGGCATCGTGGTCTGGCTCGGGCAGCGGTCCTGCTGCTCGGCCTTGAGGAAGTCCACGGCCTCCTCCTCCCACAACTTGTCCAGCGCTTCCAGGCTGTCGTCGCGCACCTCGCCGGCCACCTGCTCGCGCACCTCGGCCACCGCCACCGCCGGCTGTTCGCCGGCGATCTGCAGCAGCGCGCGGAAACACGCGGCGTAAGGGCTCTCGCGCTCCTCCAGGCGCGCCGCCAGCAGGGCCAGCAGGTGCGCCACGTCGGCCAGGCCCTCGCGGGCCTCGAGGTCTTCGCGGCTGGCCAGGTACTCCAGGTACAACGGGATGTAGTCGGGCAGCTCGCGCACGCCGATGGCGAACCCGGCGGCCTCGTACTGCGCCATCAGGTCGACCATGGCCTGGCCGCGGTCGCGCGACTCGCCATGCACATGCTCGAACAGCAGCAGCGACAGGGCGCGGCCGCGGTCGAACAGCTCGGTGTAGCGCTCCTGCACGTCCATCAGCTCGTCACCGGCCAGCTCGTCGAGCAGGCGCAGCAGCGAGCCGCGCTGGTCCGGGCTGATCTCGCGGGCACTGCAGATGGCCTCGTCCAGCTCCTTGTGGGCGCTGCGCAGCGCCTCCTCCGGGTAGTCGAGCAACAAGGAAATCACCTTGAGAATCTGCATGGTCATTCCTCCCAGATCTGCACGGTCTTGAGGATGTCGCGCTTGTTGGCCTTCTTGGCGCCGAACATGTTGGTGTCCGACGAGCCACTGCAGCCGCTGCCGAAGCTGAAGCCACAGCCGGAACGCTCGGCGAAGGCATCGCTCATGGCCTCCTCGCGGTGCGCCGACGGAATCACGTAGCGATCCTCGTAGTTGGCGATGGCCAGGTAGCGGTACATGTCCTCGCACTGCGCCACACTCAGGCCGACCGACTCCAGCACCTTGAGGTCCTGCACGCCGTCGACCTGCTCGGCGCGCTTGTAGGCACGCATCGCCAGCAGGCGCTTGAGGGCCAGCTTGACCGGCTGCTCGTCACCGGCGGTGAGCAGGTTGGCCAGGTAGCGCACCGGGATGCGCAGGCTGTCCACGTCCGGCAGCACGCCATCCATGCTCACGCTGCCCTTGGCGGCGGCGTTCTGGATCGGCGACAGCGGCGGTACGTACCAGACCATCGGCAGGGTGCGGTATTCCGGGTGCAGCGGCAGGGCCAGCTGCCAGTCCACCGCCAGCTTGTACACCGGCGACTTCTGCGCGGCCTCGATCACCGACATGGGCACGCCGTCCTTCAGCGCCTGCTCGATCACCTTGGGGTCAAACGGGTCGAGGAAGATCTCCAGCTGCTTCTGGTACAGGTCCTGCTCGCTCGGGGTGCTGGCCACCTCGTGGATGCGGTCGGCGTCATACAGCAGCACGCCCAGGTAGCGGATGCGGCCCACGCAGGTTTCCGAGCACACGGTCGGCATGCCGGCCTCGATGCGCGGGTAGCAGAAGATGCACTTCTCGGATTTGCCGCTCTTCCAGTTGAAGTAGATCTTCTTGTACGGGCAGCCGCTGATGCACATGCGCCAGCCGCGGCACTTCTCCTGGTCGATGAGGACGATGCCGTCCTCCTCGCGCTTGTAGATCGCACCGCTCGGGCAGGAGGCCGCGCACGCCGGGTTGAGGCAGTGCTCGCACAGGCGCGGCAGGTACATCATGAAGGTGTTTTCGTACTCGCCGTAGATGTCGGCCTGCACCTTGTCGAAGTTCTTGTCCTTGCGCCGCTTGGCGAACTCGGTGCCGAGAATCTCCTCCCAGTTCGGGCCCCACTCGATCTTCTCCATGCGCTGGCCGGAGATCACCGAACGCGGCCGGGCCACCGGCTGGTGGTTACCCAGCGGCGCGGTATGCAGATGCTGGTAGTCGAAGTCGAATGGCTCGTAGTAGTCGTCGATGCTCGGCAGGTCCGGGTTGGAGAAGATGTTCGCCAGCACGCGGAACTTGCCGCCGATCTTCGGGTTGATCGAGCCATCCTTGTTGCGCACCCAGCCGCCCTTCCACTTCTCCTGGTTTTCCCACTCTTTCGGGTAGCCGATACCGGGCTTGGTCTCGACGTTGTTGAACCAGGCGTATTCCATGCCTTCTCGGCTGGTCCAGACGTTTTTGCAGGTGATCGAGCAGGTGTGGCAGCCGATGCACTTGTCCAGGTTCAGGACCATGCCCACTTGTGAACGAATTTTCATGTCGGCTCTCCTCACTCGATCTCGGTCGGCAGCGGTTGTGGCAGGGCGTCGCCGTTAGGCCCGTCCAGCCAGTCCACCTTGTTCATCTTGCGCACCACGACGAACTCGTCGCGGTTGCAGCCCACGGTGCCGTAGTAGTTGAAGCCGTAGGCCAGCTGGGCGTAGCCACCGATCATATGGGTGGGTTTCAGGACCACGCGGGTCACCGAGTTGTGGTGGCCACCGCGGGTCTGGGTGCTCTCGGCGCCGGGCACGTTCACTATGCGTTCCTGGGCGTGGTACATCATCACCATGCCTTCCTTGACCCGCTGGCTGACCACCGCGCGGGCGGTCAGGGCGCCGTTGGCGTTGAAGCACTCGATCCAGTCGTTGTCCTCGATGCCGACCTTCTTGGCGTCGATCTCGCTCATCCACACGATCGGACCGCCACGGCTCAGGGTGAGCATGATCAGGTTGTCGGTGTAGGTGCTGTGGATGCCCCACTTCTGGTGCGGGGTGATCCAGTTCAGGCAGATCTCCGGGTTGCCGTTGGACATCTTGCCCTTCACGTAGCCGGTCGAGCGGGTGTTGATCGGCGGCCGGTAGCTCATCAGGCCCTCGCCGAAGGCCAGCATCCAGGGGTGATCCTGGTAGAACTGCTGGCGACCGGTGATGGTGCGCCACGGGATCAGCTCGTGGACGTTGGTGTAGCCGGCGTTGTAGGACACGTGCTCGTCTTCCAGGCCGGACCAGGTCGGGCTGGAGATGATCTTGCGCGGCTGCGCCTGGATATCGCGGAAGCGGATCGCCTCATGCTCCTTGGGCAGCGCCAGGTGCCTGTGATCGCGACCGGTGAACTCCGACAGCGCCGCCCAGGCCTTCACTGCGACATGGCCGTTGGTTTCCGGGGCCAGCGAGAGGATGACCTCCGCCGCGTCGATGGCCGACTCGATCTTCGGCCGTCCCTGGCTGACGCCCTCCTCACGCACCTTGTAGTTCAGCTCGCCGAGGAACTCGACCTCGTGCTCGGTGTTCCAGTTGATGCCCTTGCCGCCGTTGCCCAGCTTGTCCAGCAGCGGGCCGAGCGAGGTGAACTTCTTGTAGGTGTTCGGGTAGTCGCGCTCGACCACCGTGATGTTCGGGCAGTTCTTGCCCGGCTGCGGCGCCACGCCCGCGGTTTTCCAGTCGCTGCCACCGAAGGGCTGCGCCAGTTCGCCGGGGGTGTCGTGCAGCAGCGGCACGGTGACCAGGTCCTGCTCGACGCCCAGGTGTCCCTTGGCCATCTCGGAGAAGGACTTGGCGATGCCCTTGTAGATCTCCCAGTCCGAACGCGCTTCCCAGGCCGGATCGATGGCGGCCGACAGCGGGTGGATGAAGGGGTGCATGTCCGAGGTGTTCATGTCGTCCTTCTCGTACCAGGTCGCGGTCGGCAGGACGATGTCGGAGTACACGCAGGTCGAGGACATGCGGAAGTCGAGGGTAGTGACCAGGTCGAGCTTGCCGATGGCGCCCTCGTCCACCCACTCGGCCTCGTTCGGCTTGAAGCCGCCGCGCTTGCCGAGGTCCTCGTTCATCACGCCGTTCCTGGTGCCGAGCAGGTACTTGAGCATGTACTCGTGGCCCTTGCCCGAAGAACCGAGCAAGTTCGAGCGCCAGATGAACATGTTGCGCGGGAAGTTGACCGGGTTGTCCGGCTGCTCGCAGGCGAAGCGCAGCGAGCCGTCGGCCAGCGACTTGGTCACGTAGTCCACCGGCGACAGGCCGGCGGCCTGGGCGTCGCGGCAGATCTGCAGCGGGTTGCGGTTCAGCTGCGGGGCGCTCGGCAGCCAGCCGGCGCGCTCGGCGCGGATGTTGTAGTCGAGCATGTGCTCGGGGAACTGCGACTTGTCGGCCAGCGGCGAGAGCACCTCGTGAATGCTCATCTTCTCGTGGCGCCACTGCGAGCTGTGGTTGTAGAAGAAGCTGGTGCCGTTCATCTGGCGCGGCGGACGGCTCCAGTCCAGGCCGAAAGCCAGCGGCAGCCAGCCGCACTGCGGACGCAGCTTCTCCTGGCCGACGTAGTGGGCCCAGCCGCCACCGGTCTGCCCGACGCAGCCGCACAACATCAGCATGTTGATCAGGCCACGGTAGTTCATGTCCATGTGGTACCAGTGGTTCATCGCCGCACCGACGATGATCATGGAACGGCCCTTGGTCTTGTCGGCGTTGTCGGCGAACTCGCGGGCGATCTGGATGGCCTTCTCGCGGCTGACGCCGGTGATCTTCTCCTGCCAGGCCGGGGTGCCCGGCACGCGGTCGTCGTCATAGTGGTTGGCGACGTTGGCGCCGCCCAGTCCACGGTCGATGCCGAGGTTGGCGGCCATCAGGTCGAACACGCTGGCGACCCGCGCCTGGCTGCCGTCGGACAGGATCACGGTACGCACCGGTACGCGGCGCAGCTGGATCTCCTCGCCCGGCACGGCAGTGAAGTACTCGTGGGTCTGCCCGCCGAAATAAGGGAAGGCGACTTCCGCCACTTCGCCACTGTCGATCTGGCTCAGCTTGAGATCGATCTCGCGCCCGGCGCCGCCCTCGCGGGCCTCGATGTTCCACTTGCCCTTCTCGCCCCAGCGATAGCCGATGGAGCCCTGCGGCGACACCAGCTCGCCCGAGGCGTCGACGGCGATGGTCTTCCACTCGGGGTTGTTGCCCTGGCCGAGGCTGTCGGTCAGGTCGCTGGCACGCAGGAAGCGCTCGGCACGGTAGCTGCCGTCCTGCTCATTGAGTAGCACCAGCATCGGCAGGTCGGTGTAGCGCTTGGCGTAGTCGGTGAAGTAGGCGCTGGGCTTCTCCAGGTGGAATTCCTTGAAGATGACGTGGGCGAAGGCCTGCGCCAGCGCCGCGTCGGTGCCCTGCTTGGGGTTGAGCCAGAGGTCGGTGAGCTTGGCCACCTCGGCGTAGTCCGGGGTGATGGCCACGGTCTTGGTGCCCTTGTAGCGCACCTCGGTGAAGAAGTGCGCGTCCGGGGTACGGGTCTGCGGAACGTTGGAGCCCCAGGCGATGATGTAGTTGGAGTTGTACCAGTCGGCCGATTCCGGCACGTCGGTCTGCTCCCCCCACACCTGCGGCGAGGACGGCGGCAGGTCGCAGTACCAGTCGTAGAAGCTCAGGCACACGCCGCCGATTAGCGACAGGTAACGGCTACCGGCGGCATAGCTGACCATCGACATGGCCGGGATCGGCGAGAAGCCGACCACGCGGTCCGGGCCGAACTGCTTGACGGTGTAGACGTTGGCCGCGGCGATGATCTCGTTGACCTCGTTCCAGCTGGAGCGGATGAAGCCGCCCATGCCGCGCTTGCTCTTATAGCTCTCGGCCTTGGCCGGATCGCTGACGATGCTGGCCCAGGCCTCGACCGGCGACAGGCCCCGGCGCGCCTCACGCCAGAGCTTGAGCAGCGGCTTGCGCACCTTCGGGTACTTCAGGCGGTTGGCGCTGTAGATGTACCAGCTATAGCTGGCGCCACGCGGGCAGCCACGCGGTTCATGGTTGGGCAGGTCGTTGCGGGTACGCGGATAGTCGGTCTGTTGGGTTTCCCAGGTGATCAGGCCGTTCTTCACGTAGATCTTCCAGGAGCACGACCCGGTGCAGTTCACCCCGTGGGTGGAGCGCACGATCTTGTCGTACTGCCAGCGCGAGCGGTAGACGTTCTCCCAGTCGCGCGATTCCTTGCGGGTCTCGCCATGGCCGTCGGCGAACTCCCCCTGCTTGCGATTGAAGAAGCGCAGCTGGTCGAGTATGTGGCTCATTATCTCTTCCTCTCAGGCTGAGTGCGGGCGGCCCCGCGCTCGTCATTTCTTGGGTTGTGGCGGACTAGCATGGGGTCTCTGCGCCCTTGCGCGAGTACCACCACCAGGTGACCAGGATGCAGCTGACGTAGTAGCCAACGAACACGTACAGGGCGACCTCGGGCCCGCCGGTGAGGGCGATGGAGCTGCCGAAGGACTTGGGAATGAAGAAGGCGCCGAAGGCCCCGATGGCCGAGCTGAAGCCTAGCACCGCGGCCGATTCCTTGCCGGCGGCCTTGATCGCCTGCTCCTTCTCGGCGGCGCCCTTGCCGGCGCTGAGGCGCTCGTGCAGGGTGCGGAAGATCACCGGGATCATGCGGAAGGTGGAACCGTTGCCGATGCCGGTGGTGACGAACAGCAGCATGAACATGGCCAGGAAGCCGTAGAAGTTGCCGCCCTGGCCGCCCTGCGGCAGGAAGGCGATCACCCCGAACACGGCGGCGATCATCAGCACGAAGTTCCACAGGGTCACCCGCGCGCCACCCAGCTTGTCCGCCACCCAGCCGCCCAGCGGACGCACCAGGGCGCCGACCAGCGGGCCGAGGAAGGCGAACTTGAGCGCGTTGACCTCGGGGAAGGAATGCTTGATCAGCAGCGGGAAGGCCGCGGCGAAGCCGATGAAGGAACCAAAGGTGGCCAGGTACAACCAGCACATCAGCCAGTTGTGCTTGCGCCTGAAGATCACCGCCTGCTCGGCGAAGGACGCCTTGGCGCTGGCCAGATCGTTCATGCCGAACCAGGCCGCCAGGGTCACCGCCACGATCAGCGGCACCCACACCAGGCCGGCGTTCTGCAGCCACAGCTGGCTGCCATCCGCCAGTTCCTGCGGCTTGCCGCCGACCGCGCCGAACAGGCCGAAGCCGATGACCAGCGGCACCAGAAACTGCATGGCCGACACGCCCAGGTTACCCAGGCCGGCGTTCAGGCCCAGGGCGGTGCCCTGCTGCGCCTTGGGGTAGAAGAAGCTGATGTTGGACATCGAGGAGGCGAAGTTGCCGCCACCGAAGCCGCACAGCAGGGCGATGATCACGAACACGCTGTAGGGTGTGCCCGGGTCCTGCACGGCGAAGCCCATCCAGATCGACGGAATCAGCAGCGAGGCGGTACTCAGGGCGGTCCAGCGGCGCCCGCCGAACACCGGCACCATGAACGAATAGAAGATGCGGAAGGTCGCCCCGGAGAGCCCCGGCAGTGCCGCCAGCCAGAACAGCTGATCGGTGCTGAAGCTGAAACCGATGGCATTGAGGCGCACGATCACCGTGCTCCACACCATCCACACGGCGAAGGCGAGAAACAGCGCGGGAATCGAGATCCACAGGTTGCGGGTGGCGATGGCCTTGCCGATGGAACCCCAGAAATGCGGGTCCTCCGGACGCCAGTCCTCGATCACCGGCCCTTGCCGGGGCGGCTGCCCCATGGCCGGATTCTTGGTTGCGGACATGCTCAGTCTCCTTGTCAGGAAGCGGAATTCATGGGGCCGGTGGAACCCGAACCCATGACTGGGGTTTTGCGAACCTCGCTGAAGTACATCCAGATCAGAGAAACCCAGACCACGCCGTACAATAGGATGAAGGCGGAAGAGCGCACTCCAGTGAGGTCGACCAGCACGCCGAACATGATCGGCAGGACAAAGCCGCCGAGGCCGCCGGCCAGGCCGACGATGCCGGACACCGCGCCCATGCGATCGGGAAAGTCGTTGGCGATGTACTTGAATACCGAGGCCTTGCCGAACGCCCAGGCGATGCCCATGACGAACATCAGCGCAGTGAACACCCAGACGTTGAGGCCGATATGGAAGGTGCGCGGGCCGTCGACCGTGTGCACGGTGAAGTCGGTCTGCGGGTAGGACAGAATGAACAGGCACACCCAGCTCACCCACATCACCCACCAAGTCACGCTGTGCGCGCCCCACTTGTCCGACATCCAGCCGCCGATGGCGCGCAGCAGGCCGCCCGGCAGGGAGAAGCAGGCGGCCAGCAGCGCCGCGCTCTGCAGGCTGAAGCCGTATTCCTGCACGTAGTACTTGGTCATCCACAGGGCCAGCGCGACGTAGCCGCCGAAGACGATCGAGTAGTACTGGCAGTAGCGCCAGACGCGCGGGTCCTTCAGGGTCTTCAGCTGCTCGCCCAGCGACACGCTGCTCGGCACCCGGTGCGCCTTGTTCTCGTAGGTGAAGAACCAGAACAGCAGCGCGGTGATGAACATGATCGCCGAGTAGACCTTCGGCACCATCTGCCAGCTGGCGGCGGCGATGATCGCCGGGGCGATGAACTTGGTCAGCGCCGAGCCGGCGTTGCCCGCGCCGAAGATGCCCATGGCCAGGCCCTGGCTGGACTTGTCGAACCACTTGGCGACGTAGGCGATGCCTACCGAGAAGGAGCCGCCGGCCAGACCGACGAACAACCCGAGGACGAGGAACTGCCAGTACTGGGTGGCCTCGCTGATCAGGTAGATCGGCAGCACGCAGACCAGCATCAGCACGAAAAACACGATGCGTCCGCCGAAGCGGTCGGTGAGCATGCCCAGCGGCAGGCGGATCAGCGAACCGGTCAGGACCGGCGTCGAGGCCAGCAGGCCGAACTGGGTCTCGTTGAGCTGCAGCAGTTCCTTGATGGGTACACCGAGTACCGCGAACATCATCCACACCATGAAGCAGATGGTGAACGCGGCGGTACTCATCCCCAGCACCAACCCCTGTTGCATTTTCTGGCTCACCATGAACGCTCTCCCAAGCTGTATCATGGCTGCAGGCTATTGCCAGGGGGGCCGTAGTTTCTTGATCTGGATCAATGAGCACCGGCGCCCTTACGACCTACCATTGCCCCAACTACCACCAAAGTGATAGTGGCAAAAATCAAGAATAAATCCTTTTAAATCATTGATTTATCGCAACAACAGAGCCTCGGCCGGTGGATCGCGGAGCGCTCCGAACTCTTTGGAGGTAGCGCGATGCTGGACTGGTTCAAGGGCTCGTTGCCGGCCCGCGCCGGGCTGGCGGTGATACTGATCGCCACCCTGGCCTTCTGCAGCGCGATCAGTGCCGTGCTGATCGCCATGGTCAGCGAGGACGACGCCGCCGCCATCAACACCGCCGGCTCGCTGCGCATGGCCACCTACCGCCTGAACTGGCGCCTGGAAGCCAATGCCGACGCCACCACCATCGCCGCCCTGCGCGACGACATGCAGCGGCGCCTGGACAGCAACTCGCTCAGGCACATGATCGGCGACGAGCCCGACGATCCGGTCGGCCATGCCTTCGCCAACATCCAGCGTCAGTGGCGCGAGCAGCTGCTGCCAGCCCTGGAGCGTGGCGACCGGGTTACCTTCCAGCAACAGTCGGAGATCTTCGTCGGCCAGCTGGAAAACTTCGTCATGCAGCTGCAGAAGCAGAGCGAGAAGCGCCAGAGCTGGCAGCAGAGCATCCAGGGCGCGGCCCTGCTGATGACCGTGGTGATCCTGCTGGTGGGCATGTTCGAGCTGCAGAACAGCGTGATCACCCCGTTGCAGGAGCTGGTCGGCGCCACCGAGCGCTTCCGTGCCGGCGACCTCGACGCGCGCATCGAATACCGTTCCATCGATGAACTGGGCCAGATGGCGTTGAGCTTCAACGCCATGGCCGACGCCATCGAGGAATCGCACCGCACCCTCGAATCGCGGGTGGCGGAAAAGACGCAGAACCTGGCGCAGAGCAATGCCGCCCTGGAGCTGCTGTACCAGAGCAGCCGCAGCATCGCCAGCAGCCCGGCCAACGCCGAGCAGCTGGACGAGCTGATCGACAGCTTCCAGCAGCGCCTGCCCGGCCTGCGCCTGACCCTGTGCCTGAAAGGCGATACCCAGGCGCCGGTGGAGCACCTGATCGCCCTGCACGGCAACGAGTCGCGGGAAATCTGCGCGCGCAGCGACTGCGCCAGCTGCCAGCGCCATACCCAGCCCAACGGCCTGGACTTCATCATCAGCTCGCAGGGCAACAGCCTGGGCGAACTGTGCGCCCACTACGAGGACGGCCACACCCCGCGCCAGTGGGAACAGGAGCTGATCCAGGCGCTGGCCAACCTGATCGGCACCTCGCTGTCGTTGGAGCGCCAGCGCGAGCAGGACAACCGCCTGCTGCTGCTCGACGAGCGCACCACCATCGCCCGCGAGCTGCATGATTCGCTGGCCCAGGCGCTGTCCTACATGAAGCTGCAGGTCAGCCGCCTGCAGACCCTGATCCGTCGCGGCGAAAGTAGCGAGGTGCTGCTGCAGGTCAGCGACGAGCTGCGCGAGGGCCTGAACAGCGCCTATCGCCAGTTGCGCGAACTGCTCACCACCTTCCGCCTGCAGATCCAGGACGGCGGCATCGAGCAGGCCCTCGACGACACCGCCCGCGAGTTCGCCGAGCGCGGCAACCTGCGCGTGCTGCTGCACGCCGAACCGCTGGCCTTCACCCTGTCGGCCACCGAGCAGATCCACCTGCTGCAGATCGCCCGCGAGGCGCTGTCCAACTGCGCGCGCCATGCCCAGGCCAGCCAGGCCTGGGTGCACCTGCGTCAGTGCGGCGAGAATGTCGAACTGCTGGTCGAAGACGACGGCATCGGCATCGATCCCGCTTTCGACAGCCGTCACCACCACGGCCTGAACATCATGCAGGAGCGTGCCCGCAGCCTGGGCGGCAACCTCGCATTGACTCCCCGCGAGCCCATGGGCACCCGCGTGCGTCTGCTGTTCTGTCCGGAATTCCTGCGTCAACCGACTCCCGAGGCTCTTTCATGAACGCCACCCTGCCCCACACCCTGCTGCTGGTCGACGACCATCCGATGATGCGTCGCGGCCTGCGCCAGCTGATCGAGCTGGAAGGCGACTTGACCGTGGTGGGCGAAGCCAACAACGGCCTCGAGGCCTGCGAGCTGGTACAGCGCCTGACTCCCGACCTGGTGGTGCTGGACAACAACATGCCGCAGCTCAATGGCGTGGAAACGCTCAAGCGCCTGCGCGAGCAGGGCTTCGCCGGCAAGATCCTGCTGTTCACCGTGTCCGATGCCGAGCACGACGTGCGCGACGCCATGCGCTTCGGCGCCGACGGCTACCTGCTCAAGGACATGGAGCCCGAACACCTGATCGCCCGCCTGCGCGAAGTGCTGCGCGGCACCCTGGTGATCAGCCCGTCGCTGACCACCGTGCTGGCCCAAGCCTTGCGTACCCCGCAGGGTGCCAGCTCTCTGGACCTGACCGAGCGCGAACGCCAGGTGCTGAAAATGATAGCCGCCGGACTGAGCAACAAGATGATCGGCAATAAGCTCGGTATCACCGAGGGAACGGTCAAGGTGCATGTGAAGAACCTGCTGCACAAGCTCGGCCTGCGCTCGCGAGTCGAGGCGGCCGTATGGGCACTGGAGAATCTCTAGCAACAACTTGTCTGCACGCTGGCATTGACTCACCTCCCGAAACTCACCTCGGTAACGGTCCTCTCGCTGTAACTCAATGCCTCGAACTCCACATCAGTGGGTTGAGATGCCCTAGTCCAGCGTTCAGCCTAGGAACTGACAAGAAGGTCATGAGCTGTGTCAGGAACCGCACCGTCACTGCGTAACGGAACTTGATTCCCGTCAAGGGGCCATCCGCCGTATGCACTAGGGTAGGACCGTCACAACCTATAGAGACAACTCATGACCCACACAATCAGGCTCGTCCGAACGGTCACCCCGCACCCACTCCGGAGAAAGCCTTGAGATCCCTACTGCGCACCCTACTACTGCCCGGGCTGCCCACTTTCGAGGCACCGCTGAACGCCAATCAGCGCCGTTTTAAGGCCCTGCATCTCGCCAATCGGCAGGCCTTCCTAGGCCAGCAGGCCCTGCTCTACTGTCTGCTCGACGATCACGACATGGCCCGGCGTCATTGCCAGGCTTGCCTGGACGAGCTCAACAAGTGTTGCAGCCGCCTGCAAGCGCTCATGGAAGGGAGCGCCGAACAGCAACGCGTCGACACCCTGGCCCGGCTCTCGCAGGGCTACGCCCTGATGCTCGGCGCCAGCGAGGATGATGAATTGCGGCATGCGACACTCGCTGTCGGCGAGCTACTAATGCTGCGTTCTCTAGAAGTGGCCAAGCGACTCGCCGCCGGCTGTGACTCGCCCACTGCAAAGTGGCTGACGCAGTGCGGCCGGATCTATGCCTACAGTCAACGTACCCTGTGCGTACTGGCACTGAGCGAGTCGCTGTCCTTGCGCCTAGATCGAGCATCGCTACTGCTAACCTGCCACGAACACTGTCATCAGGCACTGGTCGAACTCGACCGGCTGGCCGCCTGCCACACCGAGGCAAACCAGTTGCTGCGCGAACTCGAGCAGTTGCATCAATGCTCATCCCGAGAGCCTGACGCCCCCTGGCTGCATCAGATCAGCACGGGGTCATGCCGAGATAAGGCAAAAATTAGGACATTCGTTCTGTAAATCTATGATTTAAAAGGGTATTAGAGAGGCCATGGCTTGCTGATCATCCACCGTCTGGCTAGCCGTCTATGCTGATGCTTTTGCCTTGCTTGGGGGATGTGTTCAATGGCATCGGTGGAAAGAACAGCCTACCCGATCTTGCCCAGTCAGCTACCGGCCAAGGAGCTTCATCGAAGCTATTCCCTGTCTGATTCAGAGATCGAATGGGTCAACAACACCGCTAAGAGTCCAGCGCTCTCGATTGGGCTGGCAATCCAGTTAAAGGTGTTTCAGCAGCTGCACTATATCGTTCCGTTCGAGGAGCTTCCTCAGGAACTCATCAGTCATGTCCGGCAATGCCTCCGCTACGGCGCACGAA